>NZ_JBFUGG010000009.1:0-190223 GCF_056403035.1 Flavobacterium sp. P3_A6
GAGCTGGAGTAATCTCTTACCAATGGCAAATGAGCACAACAGGCTGTGACGGCACTTGGGCAAATATCCAAGGAGCAACATCTCCAACTTACGATGCACCTGCGGTAACAGTGATTACCAATTTCCGAAGAGTAGCAACTTCAACGCTCAACGGCGTTGCCTGTTCTGCTAACAGCAATTGTTTGACAGTGACTCCAACCGGAATAGTTCCGGGTGAAATTGCAGGAAGCCAAACACTTTGTTCTCCTTTTGATCCTGCACCATTTACCAGTGTTACACCTGGTTCCGACCATGGTACAATTAGCTACCAATGGCAAAGCAGCATTATAAGCGGAGCAACCGGTTTTGCAAACATTCTTGGTGCGACATCTGAAACTTATGATGCGCCTGCAGTAGCAGTTAAAACTTGGTTCCGAAGAGTCGCTTCTTCTGATGTTAATTGTGCAGGTAACAGTAATGTTTTGGTAGTAACACCAAATGACATTGCCCCTGGCGTAATCGCGGGAGATCAAACACTCTGTACTCCATTCGACCCTGCAGCATTTACCAATACCACACCGGGAAGCACTGCAAATGGAGGAGTWATCTCTTATCAATGGCAATGGAGCACAACTGGATGTGACGGCACTTGGGCMAATATYCAAGGAGCAACATCTGCAACTTATGATGCAGGAGCGGTATCTGTGATTACCAATTTCCGAAGAGTAGCAACTTCAACGCTCAATGGCGTTGCCTGTTCTGCTAACAGCAAYTGTTTGACAGTTACTCCAAATGCTATAAGTCCGGGAGCAATCGCTGGAGATCAAGTCGGCTGTTCACCATTTGATGCAGCAGCCTTTACCAGCACTACACCGGGAAGCACTACAGGAGCTGGAGTAATCTCTTACCAATGGCAAATGAGCACAACAGGMTGTGACGGTACTTGGGCAAATATCCAAGGAGCAACATCTGCAACTTATGATCCAGCAGCGGTGTCCGAGATTACCAATTTCCGTAGAGTGGCTACTTCAACGCTCAACGGCGTTGCCTGTTCTGCTAACAGCAATTGTTTGACAGTGACTCCAACTGGAATAGTTCCTGGTGAAATTGCAGGAAGCCAAACACTTTGTTCTCCTTTTGATCCTGCAGCATTTACCAGTGTTACACCTGGTTCTGACCATGGTACAATTAGCTACCAATGGCAAAGCAGCATTATAAGCGGAGCAACCGGTTTTGCAAACATTCTTGGCGCGACATCTGAAACTTATGATGCGCCTGCAGTAGCAGTTAAAACTTGGTTCCGAAGAGTCGCTTCTTCTGATGTTAATTGTGCAGGTAACAGTAATGTTCTAGTAGTAACACCAAATGACATTGCCCCTGGCGTAATCGCGGGAGATCAAACACTCTGTACTCCATTCGACCCTGCAGCATTTACCAATACTACACCGGGAAGCACTGCAAATGGAGGAGTAATCTCTTATCAATGGCAATGGAGCACAACTGGATGTGACGGCACTTGGGCAAATATCCAAGGAGCTACATCTGCAACTTATGATGCAGGAGCGGTATCTGTGATTACTAATTTCCGAAGAGTAGCAACTTCAACGCTCAATGGCGTTGCCTGTTCTGCAAACAGCAATTGTTTGACAGTAACTCCAAATGCTATAAGTCCGGGAGCAATCGCTGGAGATCAAACTGGCTGTTCACCATTTGATGCGGCAGCATTTACCAGCACCACACCGGGAAGCTCTACAGGAGCAGGAGTAATCTCTTACCAATGGCAAATGAGCACAACTGGATGTGACGGTACTTGGGCAGATATCCAAGGAGCAACATCTGCAACTTATGATCCAGCAGCGGTAACAGCGATTACCAATTTCCGTAGAGTGGCTACTTCAACGCTCAACGGCGTTGCCTGTTCTGCTAACAGCAATTGTTTGACAGTAGCAATTCAAGCTTGTGGAGGCCATATCTTCCCAACACAAACCACCTGTTGTAATTTCAGCACAGGAACAGTTACAGAGTTGCAAAATGTTTGTACAACTGTTAACAATAGCAAAAAAGTGACTAATGCCATTCCTGGAGTGTTCTTCTATTATTCAAATGTAGTTGCCCCTGCAGCTAACTTTACAATTGAAATAAAACAATCCAATGATGGTGATTTAAATAAACTGTTTGAAGTGCATGGTTATGATAAAAATAGTCTTKGACAGATCCGTCTGTTCAGTTCGGGTTGTATAATCGTACCATTTACTCCAAGCTTTATAGATAATGGTACCGGTGCAAGACTAGTTGTGACTGGAGCCACCCCTGGAGCCACTTATATTGTTTCTATAAAATACAATGTAAAATCACTCCAAGGTGCCGTTTACTCAGGTGCTGATCTAGTTAGTAAGTATTCTTTCCAAGGTTACATTAATGGCTCGCCTGCAGCAGGAACTGAAGGTAGTATAAACGCTGTTGCAGGATGTTCCGACAATACTCCACTACCTGGAGATTGTACACTTCCTACAGCTTCAATTTCAAGCACTACCGATGCAACTGCAAGGATAGATGCACCAACTGAAGCTATAACTTTTACTGCCAGTCCGGTTCCTTTCAAAGACCAGATCACAGTAAGCTATAATTTTGATTTTGTTACCGATGTAAAAATTGAAGTATTCAACATATCAGGCGTTGTGGTAGCACAAAACTACGACACTAATGGTTACTTGAGCCAATCAGTTTTACTGAACATTCCTTATACAGGTCAAGAGGAAGTTTATATAGTCAAAGTAACTACCAACAGAGGAAGCAGTACCAAAAAAGTAATTTCTTCCAGATAATATTTAACTAATTTAAAACAAGAAGCACCCGTTACAAGCGGGTGCTTTTTTTATGCTTAACTATTTTTCGCTTTCAGAAAAAGAACTTCATTGGAAAAACCAATAATTCAAATACCACAGAAAACAAAAAAGGCTTTCCTAAAAAAGCCTTTTGATTTTACAATAAATAACTAATTACTTTGTCAAAAGTAATTCTCGGTATTTAGTCAAAGTCCATAATTCATTATCTACTAATAACTCTAATTTATCACAGTGGCTTCTAATAATTTCAAAATAAGGCTTTACATTGTTGCAATACGTTTCAGCCATTGCTAGTGCATCTGTCAAATTATTAGCTTTCTTTCTTTCTTCAGTCATCTCTTCTACTTTAGAATTAATTCCTTCAATATGTCCAGAAATCTCTTTGATCAAAATGATTTGTTCCTTTGCGATTGACTCAAACTCCGAACCAAAAATATCTTTCAATCCTTTCACATTTTCTATCAGGGTATTTTGATATCTAATGGCAGTAGGAATTACGTGATTTTTAGAAATATCTCCTAAAACCCTTCCTTCAATTTGAATTTTTTTTGTGTATTCTTCCAATTCAATTTCATAACGGGCATGCAGTTCAACCTGATTCATAATGCCCATTTCTCCAAATAAATCAACAGCTTGTTTGGAAGCTCTAGCCTTCAAGGCTTCAGGAGTAGTTTTAAAATTGCTCAACCCTCTTTTTACTGCCTCTTTTTGCCAAGCTTCACTGTAGCCATCCCCTTCAAAAAGTATTTTTTTAGACTGTTTGATGTATTCTCTTAGTACATTAAAAATAGCGTCGTCTTTTTTCATGTCTTTAGACTCGATCAAGATATCCACTTCGTTTTTAAAATCTTTAAGCTGTTTAGCAACAATAGTATTTAATGTTGTCATTGCATTGGAGCAGTTTGCAGACGAACCCACAGCTCTGAATTCGAATTTATTACCCGTAAAAGCAAATGGAGAAGTTCTGTTTCTATCCGTATTATCCAAAAGAACATCTGGGATTTTGCCCACAACATTAAGCTTTAAATCTGTTTTTTCTTCTGGAGATAATTTCCCCGTAGACACGCCTTCTAATTCTGCTAGAACTTTGGTCAGCTGTTCTCCAATAAAAACTGAGATAATTGCCGGAGGCGCTTCATTGGCACCTAATCTATGATCATTGCTGGCAGTAGCTATGGATGCTCTCAATAAAGCTTCATAATCATTTACCGCTTTGATTGTGTTGATAAAGAATGTCAAAAACTGCAAATTAGTCATAGGTGTTTTACTTGGACTCAACAAGTTCACTCCTGTATCTGTAGACAGTGACCAGTTATTGTGTTTTCCTGATCCATTGACACCTTTAAATGGTTTTTCATGAAGCAATACTTTCAAATCATGGCGCTCTGCTACTTTTTGCATAACATCCATCAATAAACAGTTATGATCTACGGCCAAATTTGCTTCTTCAAAAATAGGAGCAAATTCAAATTGGTTGGGCGCCACTTCGTTATGACGGGTTTTTACAGGTATTCCCAGCAACATGCATTCCTGTTCCAAGTCCCTCATATACGTTAAAGCGCGAGTAGGAATAGAACCAAAATAATGATCATCCAGCTGCTGTCCTTTGGCAGAAGTATGGCCTAATAAAGTCCTTCCTGTCATAATAAGATCCGGACGGGAATTTGCTAAGGATTTATCAATTAAAAAGTATTCTTGTTCCCAGCCCAATGTTGCCGTAACTTTCTTTACATTTTTGTCAAAATATTTACATACTTCGGTAGCCGCCTCATCCATAGCCGATAAAGCTCTTAATAATGGAATTTTATTATCTAAAGCTTCCCCTGTATAAGAAATAAAAATAGTTGGAATACACAAAGTCGTACCAAAAATAAATGCCGGAGAAGTTGGATCCCAAGCAGTATATCCTCGTGCCTCAAATGTATTTCTGATGCCGCCATGTGGAAAACTCGAGGCATCTGGCTCTTGCTGTACCAATTGAGCACCGCCAAATTTCTCTAATGGATCGCTTCCGTCATACGAAGTTTCAAAAAAAGCATCATGCTTCTCTGCAGTAGTTCCTGTAAGAGGCTGAAACCAGTGAGTATAATGCGTAACTCCTTTTGCCAAAGCCCATTCCTTCATCCCCATAGCAATATAATCTGCCAGTTTTCTGTCTATTTTATTTCCATATTGAACCGCACCTTGCACTGCTTTAAAAGCATCCGAAGTCAAAAATTGCTTCATTGCTTTATCATTAAATACATTGGAACCAAAAAGTTCCGATTTTCTTCCAGATTCCTGAAAATCTATTAACTTTCTATTAGAAGCTTCTTTTAAAGCCTGAAAACGAATTGATGACATATCCTATATCTTAAAAATTAATACCCATTGAATTAAAAACATATACAAATATAAATTATTCTGCCCAACAAATAATTACAGCATTAGCGAATAAATTTGATCAGATATAATACAAAAAAAATGCTTCAACGGCTTAAATTCCAAATTAGAGTAATAAAATTCTTAATTAAAATTTAATATCCAAAAAATACACATTACGAATTTATTTATTATACCCCTCTAAAATTATAATTTTCCAATTATACCCCTCCTAAAATGCAGTAATATCAAAAATTAAAAACACCTATATAAAAAGCACCCCCCAATTTTACGACATGAGCAAATTATTTTATATTTGCATCAGAAAAAACAAAAAAAAATAAATTATATTATTATGGCTAAAATTAAATTAGAATACCTTTGGTTAGACGGATACGAGCCAACACAAAACTTGAGAAGTAAAACTAAAGTTGAAGAACACGAAAATTTTCAAGGAACATTAGCAGAAATCGGAAACTGGTCTTTTGACGGTTCATCAACCAGACAAGCTGAAGGCGGTTCATCTGACTGTTTATTAGTACCAGTTGCTATCTACCCAGATCCAACTCGTATCAACGGTTACTTAGTAATGACTGAAGTTATGAATGCAGATGGTACTCCTCACCCATCAAACGGTAGAGCAACTATCGAAGATGACGGAGATTTCTGGTTTGGTTTCGAACAAGAGTATTTCATCATGGACACTAAAACTTTATTGCCATTAGGTTTCCCAATTGGAGGTTATCCAGCACCACAAGGAATGTACTATTGCTCAGTAGGTGGTAAAAATACACACGGAAGAAAATTAGTTGAAGAGCATGCTGATTTATGTATCGCTGCAGGAATCAACTTTGAAGGAATAAATCAAGAGGTTGCTTGTGGACAATGGGAATTTCAATTGTTTGCACAAGGAGCTAAAAAAGCAGGTGATGAAATCTGGGTTGCAAGATATTTATTAGACCGTTTGACTGAGAAATACGGTTACTACATCGAGTACCACCCAAAACCACTAGGAGATACTGACTGGAATGGTTCTGGAATGCACGCTAACTTCTCTAACAATGTATTAAGAACATGTGGTTCTCAAGAAATTTATGAGAAAATCTGTGAGGCTTTCCGTCCAGTAACTGCTGAGCACATTGCTGTTTATGGAGCTTACAACGACCAACGTTTAACTGGTAAGCATGAAACTGCTTCTATCCACGATTTCTCTTATGGAGTATCAGACAGAGGATGTTCAATCCGTATTCCATTAATGACTGTTCAAAGAGGATGGAAAGGATGGTTGGAAGATAGAAGACCAGCATCTAACGGTGATCCATACAAAATTGCGGCAAGAATTATCAAAACTGTTAATTCAGCTTTGTAATCATAACCAAAATAAACCCAAAAGTGCCTTTCTAACCAAAGGCACTTTTTTTATATCAAATTTTATCCTTATTTATATCTAACTTGTATAATCCAAAAAAAGTATCTTTGCCTAAATATAAACTATCCCCTTATGATTGTCTGGATTGTATTTTTATCCGCTATTGTACTATTTCTTGCGCTGGATTTAGGCATTTTCAACAAAAACCCGCACGTTATTGGCGCTAAAGAAGCCAGTAAATGGACAGCTGCATTTGTAACAATATCTTTTCTGTTTTCAGGAGTGATTTATTGGCTGTACAGCAATAATTACATCGAAAACCCGGACGGATTAAAACCAATGACCGCATCAATAAAATACCTTACAGGGTATTTAATTGAATTATCGTTAAGCGTGGATAATATATTTATCATTGCCATCATTTTTTCCTCTTTCAAAATACCAAAAAAATACCAGCATCGAGTACTATTTTGGGGGATATTAGGCGCAATTGTTTTTAGAGGTTTAATGATTTATTTTGGCGTAATAATCATCAATAAATTCACTTGGACAACCTACTTATTTGGTGTATTCCTGATTTTCACGGCTATAAAAATGTTATTCACCAAAGAAGATGAAGAATTCAAACCTAAAAACTCCTTAATTTACAGGTTATTAGGAAAAATAATTCCAATTACCAATCACACGGAAAAAGAAAATTTCTTTCTAAAAACAGACAACAAAATATTTGCCACGCCTTTATTTGTAGCGCTAATAGTCATTGAAGTTATGGATGTTGTTTTTGCTTTAGATAGTGTTCCTGCAATTTTAGCCATTACCTCAGATCCTTTTTTAGTATTTAGTTCCAATATTTTTGCCATCCTGGGATTGCGTTCAATGTATTTCTTCTTAGCTCACATGCTGGAAAAATTCAGCTATTTAGAATATAGCCTAATTGCTATTTTAACTTTTGTTGGACTAAAAATGCTGCTTAAAGATTACATAGAAATTCCAGAATGGGCTTCACTTGGATTTATAGCTTTATCACTTATCATTGGAGTTATTGTTTCCTTACAAATCAGCAAAAAAGAGAAAGAATAAATTAGTCAATTATTATAACAAAAAAGGGAAATCGAAATGATTTCCCTTTTTTGTTATAATAGGCTTTGAATTTATCATAAAATAATTCAGTATAAAAATCTTATATTAATTTAGATAATTTTTAGTACAAAATAAAAAATTATAATATTTTTACACCAATGATTAATTCATCAAAAAAAGCAAACATTATGAAAAAAAATTATCTTTATTTAATTCTTTTATTACTTACCAATTTATTAGCAGTAGGACAAAAAGTTACACTAACGCCGACAACGGTAAATGGGGCAAATGTAAGTACCGGACCAATCAATTTGGGCTCTGTTAATAGCTCAACCGTTACATTATCTGTTAAAGTAGCATTAAAAACTGCACCAAGTGATAGCAATCCTGGCTCTATTGATATTTATTATCAAAAAAGCGCCTCATCTTCAGCCATTTCCCCCACAGGAGGCAACGGTGGAGGGCTACTTTTTTTAGGAAACACATCAGCAGAAAGAAGTTTTAACATTTCATTAGAATTTTCAAATTTCGATCCTAGTGGTGGTATTATTTATGCAGAGTATAAAACTTATTCTGGTACAATATATAAAAGCGACCCCATTTCTGTTATAAGACAATCAAGCAGTACTGGAGGAGGTGGAATACCTGCCGATGCGCCAAACCCAGCAAACATAGCAAATACTTTATGCTGTAACCAAACAGTAAGACTTGGTGACAAACCAGCTCCAATAGTTGGTTCACAATATGCAAATCCATATGAAAATTATGGTTATGGTATAAACAGCTCATTCAGCATCAACAGTAGCCTACAATTTGATATAGATCATATTAATAAAACCTTAAATTTCGATTATACAACTGAACTTAAAAACATCACAATTACAAGAAGCTTAGGATACAACTCTAGTACTAACTTACCCAATAAAAGCAATACTGTAACAATTACTGTTGTACCGACACCAATACTAAATAACACAATTTACACCAATGAACCAGTAAATTCTAATGGCTTTATTGAATTATCAAATGTGAAAAAATTGAATATTTATGGGAGTAGATCAACAACGGTAAACTTAAAAATTTTAGAAAACCCTTTTTATACTCCCCAACCTAGAGACCCTGGTGCAAACGTAGAGAGCTACAAATGGGAATATACTACAACAAATACAAATCTCTCTGGTTTTAGAACGTGGAATACTCTAATTAATGAAAATTCTTCAGAATTAAATTTTGAAAATCCTTCTGAAAAATCAAATTTGGAAGACACTTATTATTTAATAAGGAGAATTGCAATTTATAAAAACATAACTAATGCAAGTGAACCAATAAAAGTTTTGATTAGAGGAATGGGGAACAACAATACTATTTGTTGCGATCAAAACTTAAAAATAACATCCCTCACCGAATTTGAAAGCCCGAAAACAATCATTGGTTCAACTCCAATCATCGAAGATACAAATATTACAGGAAAAGATTTCTATATAACATCCATTTCATATCAATGGCAAAGTCAGTCAATTGGTCGAAGCACAGGATCTTGGTTAGATATCTCGGGAGCAACATCTAAAGATTATCTTCCATCTTCTATAAAAGTAGTCGCTAATAATTCTGGACGCAGAGGCCAAGCCAGTTTTATACTTGAATCAAATTATAATTATAGAAGAATTACTAAAATCAACTATACAGTTTTCGATAATAAATGGATTAATGGATCACTATCTAGTTACAGTAATGAAGTCGCTCTAACTGGAAGCTCAAATCCAGAAAGCACGAAAATTTATCCAAATCCAACAACTTCAATCCTCAATATTGAGGATAACACCTTAGATATTTCACAAGCTAAAATAAGTATTATTAATATTATGGGCATGGTGGTAAGTTCAAATAATTTCTCCATTATAAATCCAAATTTAATAAACATTAATGTTTCAAATTTAATAACAGGAACTTATATTATCAAAATTGAATATAATGGTATCAATATTGCTCAGAAAACATTTATAAAAAATTAATATTAAGTTAGGCATAAAAAAAAAGGAAATCTAACGATTTCCTTTTTTTTTTATATATATTTCATAATTAACTCTTAGAGTTGTACCTGCTGTATTTTGCTTTCATCCAAATTCAAAACTTTCATCACTTCTAAATAATTATTTTTGTCAACCGCTATAACAAGATTAGCTGGAACAACAACAAATCTGAAAATTTGGTCAAATCTGAAACTTTCTATAACATCAGTAAGATTATTGCCTTCCAAATAAACATCTACATAAGAATTAGTAAAATTATAATTAAATGTAAAACTTCTAGTATCATCATCAAAATAATATGTTTCTGGTAAGAACTCCCATACATCCCTATTATTAGAATCTTTTCCACCCAAACGATATACTAAAACCATATCTGAATCATATATACGTGTTGGGAAATTAAATCTTGCTCTAAAATTACTATTAGGATTATTACTAGGAACAAAATCATAAGGAATCTTATTCTCATAGGTTGTTGCAATTGTATCATTATCTACATCATCACTATTAGTTGTACAACTAGAAAATGCAATTAAACCGACAACCGCCAAAAGTGTAATTATTTTTTTCATCTTATTTAAATTTTAAAGTTCAATAAAGGTATTTCAAAAATCAAGCCAAAAAAATTATTTATTGAAATTTCATTCAAAAAAATCAATTATATATGCATTAACTATAACTCAAAAAAAGTTCATAAATTATGCATCAATCAATAAAATCAAATTGAAAGCGTCTTTTTTAATTAACCAAAGCACCATTGCTTTTAAAAACTTTACTAAAAAACAGTACCTGATACGGCAATGCATTTTCCCAATATTCCCAAGTGTGTGCTCCCGGACGCTCAGTGTAATCATGAGAAACCTTACTATATACTAACCTCCTATGCAGTTCTCTATTGGGTTCAATCAGGAAATCATCAACACCGCAATCAATAATTAATGCTAGTTTATTGGCTTTAATTTTATCAACCATTCCTATCACTGCGTTTTGTGCGTATAAATCAGGTTTATTGCTTTGATCACCAAAAACAGGCTGCATTAGTTTTATAACCTGGTCATTAGGCTCCCTGCTTAACATTGTCCCCATATCTACAGCTCCACTCATGCTTCCTGCGGCGCAAAACAATTCGGGATGTCTAGCCGAAAGGTACAGAGCGCCATGCCCTCCCATAGAAAGTCCAGCAATGACACGTCCTTTTTTATCATTAACAGTCCGATAGGTTTTATCAATCTTTTGTATTACTTCCTGGGTGATATACGTTTCGAACTGACTCTCTTTATTCACAGGACTGTCAAGATAAAAACTGAATATTTCACCTTCCGGCATTACAATTATTATATTATACTGGTCGGCCAAATTTTTAACTGTAGCTTTATTAGGCGTACTTGACAGCCAATCCGAGAAATGTCCGTAAGCTCCATGTAAAAGATAAAGCACGGGATAAACTGCTTTTCCTTTAGCATATGAATTGGGCAATACTACTGCTGTCTTATAGGTTTTATTCATTGCTATACTCGGAATCTGCAAAGTATCAACCGTTGATGCAAAAGATAAAATGGTATTGCCTAATAAAAATACAATACATACAATAAGCAACTTTTTCATATTATTATTTTATACTGGTGAATTGTAAATATACAATTTCCTAAATAAAAACAGAATACCTAACAATATGATTCTAGGCAAACGCAGGTTCAACAAAATAACCACAGATTATTTTAAATAAAATGCAAGGGATGCAATACTCTTCGAACCTTGCTAAATACAAACAAAAGACGAAATCTTGCGCACTTTACGGCAAAAAGAAATATTATTCTATAAAAGACTTTAATTCATGTCTGTATTGCGAGGCACTTTTTCCTGTGAAAGCCTTAAATGATTTATTAAAATGACTAAAATTATTAAATCCGCTTTCATAACTAATTTCGGTGATACTCTTAGTGTTTTCAGACAAGAGTTTTGATGCGTGCACCAAACGATAATCATTCACAAAAGCAGTAAATGTCTTGTTGGTTATTTTTTTAAAATACCTGCAAAATGAAGGAGTGGTCATGCTCACCATATTAGAAACAGTATCCAGCTGAATAGGCTCTTGAAAATTATCTTTAACATAATTAAAAACCACATTGATCCGATCATTGTCCTGAACCTGCAGCTCAAGTGCAAAACCATCAGCATTCAAGATGGTGTATTCATTATTTGTTTCCAAAGTATTCAAAATACGGATCATTCTTAACAACCTATCAAAAGCCGATTGTTTTTCCATATCTTCCATCATGCCCGCAATTAACTTCTTGGTTTCGGAGCCAAAAGCAATACCGCCTTTTGCTTTATTCAAAAGCTGCTGAATATTTTTCAACTCAGGAAAATTCAAAAAATCATCACCTAAAAAATCAGGGCGCATATGAATTACGGTTTCATTCTTATTGCCTGTTTCCTCGTTTGTGAATCCACAATGAGGCAGATTACTTCCTATAAGCACCAAATCACCATCTGAATAATAGGAGATATGACTCCCTATTTGTCTTTTTCCTGAACCTCCGTTTACAAAAACCAATTCTATTTCGGGATGGTAATGCCATAAATCCGATTTACAATTTGCATTTTCCACATATTTGGAAAAAGTAAATGAACTTCCAAAAGAAGGGGTAATCATTTCAAGTGTCGGGCTTATTTTTTTCATAATAACCTTTTTTTAAAAACTTACTCAAATTTACCACAAAACTATCTTAAATTGTCATTTTTTAACATACAACGTTTTCGTAAAGTTAAAATAACATATAAATTGGAAAATCCTGTTGTGTCATGCAATCGATTATCCTTCTACATTTGTAATAGAAATTTAAACCAATAAATTTTAAAAACAATACATTATGAAAACAATCTTAAAACTTAGTTTAGCAGTACTAGTTGCCATGACAACAATGAGTACTTATGCAATCAACGGTGATATTTTACTAAACGTAAAAAAAGGTAACGGAAAAGAAATTAGCTTTGCCATAAATCAGCTTCAAAGAGCAAATGTGACTATTACAGACAGATTTCATAACATTATCTACTCTGAAACAGTTACTGGAAAAGAAGGTATTTTAAAGACATACAGCTTAGAAGAATTTCCAGAAGGAACTTACTTTTTAGAAGTGGTAACTAATTCTAAAAAAGTAACTCATGAAATTGTTGTTACAAAAGAAGTATCAACTTTATCAAGAAAATCAATTGAAGACCAAAGTATCGCTGCTAACTAAGCAGATTATTTTTCAGGTCTTACTAATTCAAAAAAAAATAGCTCCATTCCGGAGCTGTTTTTTTGTTTGAAATTGTTGCAGAAGACTTAATAACTATTACATATTTCATCTATACTGCCCACCTAATGCTTAAGAATTACTTTTTTATTATTTTTTTATTAACCAGTGAACCATCACTTAATTTAATCAGAACATTATAAACACCTTGGATTAACCCAGATACCTCAATTCTATCATTTTTAAAATCCAATGAATTACTAACTAATCTCCCATTCAAGTCAAAAATATTAATACTTTCAATAAGATCGTTCTTACTTTTATTCACTTGTATAAAATCATCTGAAGGATTTGGGTATAGTGATAAAAATGGTTTATTGTCAATTGATAATGTATTGAGATTGTTTGCATATTTCCAGAAAATATTATCTTTTCCATAATACAAATTATCTTTATAAACGATTGAACTAAATACATTATCTAATGAGCTAATATTTTCTACTGTTTGTAAAGCATAATTTAAAATCCATCCCTTTTTTTCATACTTTTCATTAACTGCTGATGAAATAAAATATTCGTCATTGTTAATTCTACTAATTGTAGCAGCATCAAAATACCCAACGAATATAAAAGGTTTTACTACGCTAGGAGATAATTCTTTTAAATGTGTTACCTTATAATCGCTTAAATCCATAGACAATAACGAAGTGCCACCTGTATTATTTGATCCGCTGAAAAGCAAAGAATTATCAGTTTTTACAAAAGCAGAAGGATAAAAATATTTAGAACCATAATTTGTATAGATCACAGAGTAATTATTCTTTATTAAATCAAATTTCCAGATTTTTAGTTCTAAATCGTCTGCAGAAAAAAACATAAAATAAAGATCATTATTAACTGAAATTACATCACTATAACTTAATAAACGATTATACATACCACGAATATTTGCTATCGTTTTTGTCTTTTCAAGAGTTCCGTCTGTTTCAAATAAATAATTCCTGCTAACAAAATATAATTTATTACCATTTTCTATATATTGAGTTAATGCTGATGTTCCTCCAGGACCAGACCCATTACCATCTATTTCCTCAGTTATAGGAAATGTGCCATCTGAAGTTCCATCACTTCTCCAAACTTTTGAATCATTACTTCCGTATGCCTGGAAAGTAAACATAAAAGTATTGTTGCACTTGCCCTGAAAAGTTGGCCTATTCCAAATAGGCAGATTATCTTTGACTAATATCGTACCATCCGAAGTACCATTTGTTTTCCAAACCTGTAATACGTAATCCGTTTGCAATAAAAAATAAATAGAAGTTCCAACAGCTGTAAGCTTTTGAATTTTGCTGTTTAGGAAATTAGTAACTTTTACTGTTCCGCTTGGCGTTCCGTCTGTTTTCCAAATTTCACCAACAGAATTTCCATCAGTTCCAATAAAAAATAGTTTACCATTTAAAATTGCAGTACTATTTGGCAACAAATCTTGAGCACCTCCACCATCTTTGGGTAAATAGACATCTTTAAGGATAGATGTATTAGCAGAAGTTCCGTCGCTTTTCCATATCTTAGGACTAGAATCTTCCTGAATACCCAAAAAGAAAATATTACCATTAAATGTAATAAATCCTCCTGGAGTATTTGAAAAAGAATGAATTTTTTGTTGAGCGTTAATTTTTCCGACCAACATCAGAATAAATAAAAGTAGTTTTATTTTCATTAAAGTGTAATTTGTAGTCTATCTTATAGTTTTTTTACTATAATGTAAATATAAAAAAATTCAAATGTTGATTTATTTTTTATTCACAAAAAACCTGTTAAAAATACATTTAGCAATTTTAAAAACCAATAAACATGTTTTAAATATCATGAATTAAAACCTACATATTCCTTCTATACTGCCCACCAACTTCAAATAAAGCTTCTGTAATTTGTCCCAATGAACAAACTTTTGTTGCTTCCATCAAATGCTCAAATAAATTATTTCCTTTGACTGCCGCTTCCTGAAGCGTGCCTAAATGCTCTTTTACCAAATCGGCATGACATTGATGGAGATTATCCAGCATAGTAATTTGATATTGTTTTTCTTCTTCAGTTGCACGAATTACTTCGGCTGGAATTACTGTTGGAGAACCTTTTGAACTCAAGAATGTATTTACGCCTACAATTGGAAATTCGCCAGTGTGTTTCAATGTTTCGTAGTACAGGCTTTCCTCTTGAATTTTAGACCGCTGATACATCGTTTCCATTGCGCCAAGCACTCCGCCACGCTCTGTGATTCGGTCAAATTCCTGCAAAACGGCTTCTTCAACTAAGTCGGTTAATTCTTCAATAATGAATGAACCTTGAATCGGATTTTCATTTTTGGCCAAACCTAACTCTTTATTAATAATCAGCTGAATCGCCATTGCTCTTCGCACAGATTCTTCTGTTGGCGTTGTAATAGCTTCGTCATAAGCATTCGTATGCAGGGAATTACAGTTGTCATATATTGCATATAAAGCCTGCAGCGTTGTACGAATATCATTGAAATCTATTTCCTGTGCGTGCAAAGAACGTCCCGAAGTCTGAATATGATATTTCAGCATCTGGGCTCTTTCATTGGCTCCGTATTTATTTTTCATGGCTTTCGCCCAAATTTTTCTGGCTACACGGCCTATTACTGCATATTCCGGATCGACACCATTGGAGAAAAAGAACGATAAATTTGGCCCAAAATCATTGATATCCATTCCTCGGCTCAAATAATATTCTACATAAGTGAAACCGTTTGAAAGCGTGAAAGCTAATTGCGTAATTGGATTAGCGCCAGCCTCAGCAATATGATAGCCAGAAATAGATACTGAATAAAAGTTTCTAACATTTTGGGCAATAAAATATTCCTGAACATCACCCATCAGCCTCAATGCAAATTCAGTAGAAAAAATACAGGTGTTTTGGGCTTGATCTTCTTTTAGAATATCCGCTTGAACTGTTCCTCTGACTTTTTTGAGCGTTTTGGCTTTTATTTTATCATATATATCCAAAGGCAATACCTGGTCTCCCGTCACTCCTAAAAGAAACAATCCTAAACCATTATTCCCTTCAGGCAGATCGCCTTGATAATGCGGACGCTCTACTTCTTTCTCTTTATATATTTTGTTAATTATAGCAGTAACCTCATCTTCAAGATTATTTTCTTTTATATAATACTCACACTGCTGATCGATAGCTGCATTCATAAAAAAACCAAGTAACATAGGTGCCGGCCCATTAATAGTCATACTTACAGATGTCATTGCATGAACTAAATCAAATCCTGAATACAGTTTTTTAGCATCATCCAAACAGCAGATTGAAACTCCTGCATTTCCAATTTTCCCATAAATATCGGGTCTAATGTGAGGATCGTTGCCATATAAAGTTACACTGTCAAAAGCAGTGGAAAGCCTCTTGGCCGGCAATCCCGCACTTACATAATGAAAACGTTTGTTCGTTCTTTCAGGCCCTCCTTCGCCAGCAAACATACGGGAAGGATCTTCTCCATCACGCTTAAACGGATACAAACCAGAAGCAAAAGGAAATTCCCCTGGAACATTCTCCTGCAGACACCAACGCAAAATATCTCCCCAAGCTTTGTACTTGGGCATTGCTACTTTTGGTATTTGAGAATGTGACAGCGACTCGGTATGCGTAGCCATTTTTATTTCTTTGTCACGAACTTTAAAAATATATTCCGGATTTTTATATTGGCTTACTTTTTCATCCCAATTCAAAATCATTTCCCAATTGTAAGAATCCAAATCCATTTTTACTTTATCAAATTGATTCAGCAGAAGATTTAAAAAGATTTTATTATCCGCACCGCCTGGTTTTTCCAATTCCAAAGCACTAGGCAAAACCGAATCTTCATCAATTCCAGCTTTGTTAATTACAGGAACTTTTCCGGTAACACTTTCCAGCGTTTTAAAAATTCCGTATAATTTTTGAGCTACCTGCTCCTGACTTAAGGCTATAGTATCATACTTTCTGTTGTTTTCGGCTATTTCAGATAAGTAACGCGTTCTGTGAGGCGGAATCACAAAGATTTTCTCGCTCATTTCACGGGTGATTTCAAAAGTTGATTTCAAATCAGAATTGGTTTTCTCAACGATTTTGTCCATAATGGATTTATACAGCGTATTCATCCCGGGATCATTGAATTGAGAAGCAATAGTTCCATAAACCGGCATTTGGTCAGGATTTATATCCCAAAGATTATGATTGCGCTGGTATTGTTTTTTTACATCACGGATGGCATCCAAAGCTCCGCGTTTGTCGAATTTATTCAAGGCAACTAAATCAGCAAAATCGAGCATGTCAATTTTTTCCAATTGGGTTGCAGCACCGAATTCTGGAGTCATTACATATAAAGAAACATCCGAATGGTCCATAATCTCCGTATCCGATTGCCCGATACCCGAAGTTTCCAGAATTATGATATCATATTTTGCTGCTTTTAAAACTTCTATAGCTTCGGCTACATATTTTGACAGAGCCAAGTTAGATTGGCGCGTAGCCAATGAGCGCATATAAACTCTAGGATTATTTATCGCATTCATACGGATTCTGTCACCCAGCAATGCACCGCCTGTTTTGCGTTTCGAAGGATCTACAGAAATTAATCCAATGGTTTTTTCTGGAAAATCGATTAAAAAACGACGTACCAATTCGTCTACTAATGATGATTTTCCTGCTCCTCCAGTTCCTGTAATTCCGAGAACTGGAGTCCCCCCCGCCCCCGATGGGGGAGCAACTGATGATTGCGGAAATACTTTATGAAATTCATCAGGATTATTTTCAGCTAATGAAATTAATCTTGCAATCGTGTTAATTTCTTTATTTTGTAAATCAATGACAATTTGAGAAGCTCCCCCTTCGGGGGCTGGGGGGATTACATCAGAACGCTCAACCAAATCATTTATCATTCCCTGCAGTCCCATTGCACGACCATCATCTGGAGCATAAATTCTGGTAATTCCGTAAGCCTGCAGTTCAGCTATTTCCGATGGCAGGATTACGCCTCCGCCTCCGCCGAAAATCTTGATATGCCCTGCCCCTTTCTCCTGAAGCAGATCATACATGTATTTAAAATATTCATTGTGCCCTCCCTGATAGGAAGTCATGGCAATAGCATTAGCATCTTCTTGAATGGCGGTGTTCACCACTTCTTCTACACTTCTGTCATGACCTAGATGAATTACCTCAACTCCTGTGGACTGAATGATCCTTCTCATTATATTTATCGCTGCATCGTGACCATCAAAGAGAGATGCGGCAGTTACGATTCGGACTTTATTTACGGGCATGTACGGCTTAATTAATTCCATTTTATGAATATGATAATTTAATGGTGCAATTTACATAAATTTTAAAATAAAAATCATTAAAAATAACATAAAACATAAAATATGATAACATTGTTTTTTCTTAATAAAACAAGGCTGTTTTGATAAAAAATTGGTATTTTCGAGATTTAACCCTGATAAAAATGATTTAAGATTTTTGATTAACGATATTTGATTTTTGAAGTTATAAAACTCGTAAAACCAACAATCTTTAAGCTTAACAGTACAAAATCTAATATCAGAAATCGTTAATCATTATTCAAAAACTCATAGGAATTACTCCTAATTATTTTAGAAAATTTAAAACAAATGCAAAGAATTACCATACTTATCCATTGTGAAGATAAAAAAGCGATTGTTGCTTCGGTGACGAATTATATAGCTTCGATTGATGGAAATATTATTTACTTAGACCAACATGTTGACGCTGATGAAAATGTGTTTTTTATGCGTTTAGAATGTGAGTTTAGCAAAGTCAATTGGAATATTGAATCTATTAAAAGTCACTTTCAAGACAATCTTGCCACTCCTTTCAATATGAATTGGGCAATGTATCCTCAGGATCAAAAACCAAAAATGGCATTGTTTATATCAAAATACGATCACTGCCTGTATGACATATTAGGGCGTTACTGCGCTGGTGAACTGCCTCTTGAAATCCCTTTAATCATAAGTAATCATGAAGATTTAAAACCAATTGCCGAGCGTTTTGGCATTCCGTTTTATCATGTTCCTTTTACAAAAGACAGCAAAGAAGAGGGTGAAAAGGCTCAGATTGAATTATTAAAAAAATTTGATATTGATTTTATAGTTTTGGCCCGCTATATGCAGATTATTACTCCAAATTTGATATCACTTTACAAAAATAGAATCATCAATATCCACCACTCTTTCCTGCCGGCATTCCCTGGAGCAAAACCATATCACTCAGCTTTCAAGCGCGGCGTAAAAATTATAGGTGCCACAAGCCATTATGTTACCGAAGAGTTAGACGAAGGCCCCATCATTGAACAAGACATTTCGAGGGTTTCCCACAGCCACTCTATAGAAGATTTTATCATGAAAGGGCGCGATTTGGAACGTATCGTACTAGCGAGAGCCATAAAATTACATGCCGAAAGAAAAACGATGGTGTACAATAATAAAACGGTTGTGTTTTCTTAGGAAACACAACCGCTCTATTTTTTTTATCAATCAAACAAATCTATGCATTATTATTTTACTCAAATTCAGCAGATTTTTTTATATGATTCTTCGCCATACAAAACGTGAATCATTTACATAACTCAATTACTCACCGATTCGCCTAATGAAAATTTGTCTCCCAAATACCATCCTAACAACTGAACTTTAAATTTTTCTTTTAATATTGAATTGACCTATAAAAAAATAATAAAGCGATTTACTCTCTTTCAAATTCAAACTAAAAATTATATCACTGGGCATTAATCCATCATAGCTCACGCAGGCTCTATTAATTTTTTCTGTACAATTTTTCAATAGTATTGACTATTTCATTAATTCCTCCCAATTTCTCAGTTGGTATAAACATTCCATTGGCCAACAGTATAATAGTTGTTTTTTCATCAGGAAATTTTCTATATGCCGTTGATACACCGCCTGAAAAACCATAAGATGATTTCCCATTTAACTTTATTAAATCTAAGCCATAAGTAAAATCTCTTTTTACCTCATAATTGAAGGGAGTAAATAATTGTGTCTTCGTTTTCTCAGAGATAAATTCGTTATTGTCAAATTTCTCATTCCACTCGATAAATGAATTCAATGTCATGTTTAGAGCTGCGGCTCCATACTCATATTCAGGAAAATTCCAATTTCTTTTCAAAAACTGATCGCTGTTTACTGTATTTACATAACCATAGCTTAAATTTTCGACTACTTTCAGATTATTACCTTCAAAAACAACCGATTTTAAAGAAGTTGGAAATTGTGTTGTAATTATATATTCACTCAAAGTTTTTCCAATTACTTTTTGAAATATTCGGTTTAAAAGCCAGTAGTTGGTTTGATTATAGTCAAATTGTTTTCCTGGAGCAAATTTCAAGGTATCCTTATATACTTTTTGTTTGGCATCTTCCTCTTTATCAATTGTATAATTAACAATGTCTGGTAATCCTGAAGAATGAGTGAGGAGATTTTTTATTTTTATTTCTTTCCAATTAGTAGGCAAATCATCTAAAAAATCTGAGATATGATTATCCATGGATAGCTTTTTTTGCTCAATTAACTGATGAACAGCTACTACAGACATTACTTTTGTTGTAGAAAATAATGGAAATAAAGTTTTGTCAGTTACTGGTACTGCCATTTCTATATTGGCAAGACCATAATATTTTCTATGAACAATTTGCCCATTCTTAATTACAGCTAATGCCAAACCTGGAATATTGTATTGTTTTTGAACTTGAGCAATGTAGCTGTCGATCTTTTTATTGTGTTCCCCTTGTGCCTGTATCTTTATAGCCGAAAGCGAAAAAAGTATGGTTATTGATAAAAATAGATATTTCATTGGATATGATTATTGGTTTTATTTAGTTTTAAGAATATTGCCAGCAATTTTATCGACTATATACCATTCACCATTTAATTTCATCATATTAAAATAATCTGTGAATAAATGCTGTGGCGTTTCAATTTCGCATTTTGCTGATGCAATGTTGCCAGTTATATCAATATTTATGATTCTTCCTTGCGAATTTTCTAATTTAGGACGTAGCCTAAACCCCTTTAAATATGTTTTTCGGTCATATTCTGCCATTTGATTGTCTTTTATGACTTTTAGTTGACAAGTTAAATGCATTGCTTTTCCTATTTTAATTGTATCTCCCGTCATCCATCCATCAAAATAGGTTTGGATCGTTTTTTCAAGAAGAACTTTTTCTTGATTTTGCGCATTTGCAAAGAGGCTACTGCCTAAAATCATTAGACCCATTGTTGTTTTTTTCATGCTTTTCAAAATTTTAGTATAATTATCATTAGTACTGCAAAATTGCAAAACATCAATCAATTCAAGGATCGGAATTAGAAATTACTAGTACGGATTTATATATCTGAACTATTTAACCGCATTTTGAAGAAAAATGGCAGGAGTTGTGCCTTTTAATTTCTTAAAAGCAGAAAAGAAAGTAGATTTGGAATTAAATCCAACTTCATATCCAATACCTTCTAATGTTAATTTGTTATCTGAAACTATAATATCACATGCTTCGTTTATGCGATACTCGTTGATAAAAGCCGTAAAGTTTTTCCCCATATTGTCATTTAAGACTTGTGATAACTGGTGTGCCGAAATATTAATTTCTTTTGATAATTCGCCTAGGGTAAGATTGGCATTTTGGTAAAGTTTTTTTTCCGACATTAATTGATGTAGTTTTTCAATCAAGACAACAGCCGTGTCATTATCTACTTTTTTATTACCGTATTTATTTGAACTAGCTGAAAATAAATCATCTGTTTTTTTTCTGTATAAGAGTTTTAATATGAAGATGTACAAGATAAACGTATAAGCAATTGAACCACTAATGTAAATTGGATAATTGATTGGCAGTAAACTTAAAACATAGGAAGCAAAAATTAGGATATTACTGCCATAGATACTTAGCAACCATTTTTCGAACCCGCTAATATTACTCTCTGTTGCAATTTTAGGTTTTGAAAATAATTTAAAAAGAATTGCTTTGAGTAAAAATCCAGTTGCCAAGATAAAAACAAACCATTGTAAGTAAATTATTTTCACGAAATATACACCCCAAAATTTCGGATAAGCTTCAAACGGAAATGCTATCCCAATAGGCAAAATAACAGCTAATAAAACAACAAAATTCCATTTCCATTTGCTGGGAATAACGATAGTTTGCTCTATGGATGATTTTACAAAATAAAATAATGCAGGTCCAATAAAAAAACAAGCAGAAAGCCCAATTTGCAAATAAATCCTTGGCAAATCAGGTTTGAAGAACAAAAAAAATGATTTCCCGATTCTGATGCTTAATACCAATAACAATAACCCTAAAAAATAATTAGACAGGTATTTCTTCTTAGTGAAAAAGAAAAAATAGCAACTCAAAATCAAGCCATTGAATGTACCCAATGCACTAAAAAAAAACAGAAGTTCTTTTGTGAAATTAATTTTAAACATGTTCTTTTTTCTTTATTTTGATATTCAACACTTTGATCTCCATTTCATAAATATGCCATTAGCAACTGGTAAAATTAGTCAGTTTTGCTTCAAGTTGATATTTTTGTTTTACAAACCCATCAAATATAGGATTTAATTTATAAAATTAGGATCCTCTAAATTATATTACTTAGAATGATTTATAATAACAAAAGGTTGTGTTTTCTTAGGAAACACAACCTTTTTTCACTTTTTAATCTACTGAAATTGTATGTCTTTTTTTCATACAGATTCAGCAGATTTTTTAACTCTTAAATTACTTATAAGCAATAGCTGCACTTGCAGAGCCTGTCAAAGGAACAATCGAAGTTGATTTGAAACCCACGCTTTTGGTCCATTTATTAAAACTGGAAAAAGTATAATCAAACCCAGTTCCTGTTTCTATCAGCATATTCAAACTCATCATCATCCCAAAAACATTTTTGGATCGATCATCATCAATCACATTTTCTATGGCTACAAATGCACCTCCTTCGGGAAGAGCATCATAAGCTTTTTGAAGAAGCGCTAATTTCTTTGGTTCATCCCAATCGTGAAGTATATTTCCCATTACCACGACATCTGCTTTTGGAAACTGATCAGTAAAAAAATCACCACTTGCGGTTACAACCCTATCCGAAAAAGGTGTTTTTGCAATTTTTTCTTTTGCTATAGGCTCAACAACAGGAAGATCAAAACTAGTGCATTTCATATGCGGTTGGTGCTTGGCAACCGTAGTGGACAATGCAGCACCGCATCCGCCAACATCCGTCAAGGTTTTGTATTTTGAAAAATCAAACTGCTGGGCAAAGGCATTAAAATTCCCCATTTGGATACTTCCCATCGCATTGATAAACTCCAATAATCTTTCTGGTGATTTGTAGAGTTCGTCAAACAAATTATCATCTCCTGCCTTAATTTCATTTTGCGGTAAACCAGTAAGCAAACCATCCTCCAAATTCCCCCAAAACTGATACAAACGATTATTCAGCATTTCGAGCATTCCTCCTATATAGGCCGGCTTATTTATAACCAGAAAAGCATCGGAATTGATACTATTCGAATAAACAGCCGACTCCAAAAGCCCTTTCCTATTGAGAAATCCAAGTCCCGTTAAAGCATCTAAAAAATCATACAAATGAATATCAGTACACTTCAGATTCAACATCGTCTTTATTTGCTGAGCTGTCATCGATTCCTTTTCGTCAAGTTTCGAGAACAATTGAAATTTTACTGCTGCCAAAAGCAGTTTTGAGGTCCAAAATCCGGAGCCGATTTGCATAATACTAGCCGGAGATGGCTGGTTGTCTTGATTTTCCATTTTTTTGTCTGATTTAATTTTGATTTAATTCATTCTAAAACTTCCAATACTTTAATTTCTCTATTATGATTAAAAACCACTTTTGTCCAAAATGATTTCGATTTTTTAGAGGTGGGATACCAATCCCTGTTTTCTTCCACAAGGATAAAAAGTCCCGTTACCGTTCCTAAAACAATAAATTTGGGCAATTTGGGCTGTTTTGAATAGGGCGTTAATCCATATTTTTCAAAAAGTTCATCGCATTGTATAACTGCATTTCTGGAAACCAATCCAATCTCGCTTACCGACAGAATAGATTTACCATCAAACGGTTTTTCAGAAGCGTTATCCAAATCGTTTCTCGCAATGAACTCCAATATATTTCCGTTATTGTCATAAAAATAAAAGGACTTAGCATTCCAATTGTAGAAATCGGCAATTTTATCGGGCGGAATCACATACATGATTTCTGTTTTGCCTTCTATCCAAGAGAAGGCTTCCAGTAATTTATTGTTGGGGACATCAAAAGCAAAATGATAAACCGGCTTTACATTTTGGGAAGAATGAAAAGTCAGTTTTGTGCTCCCTGCATTGAATGAAACACTGTTGCAATCTCCATATAAAGTATCCAATCCCAAAACCCTGTTGTAAAAAGATTCGGTTTCGGGAATATTATCCGACAATAATTCCAATTCCAGTATATTCATCTTTTTAAAATTGCAATTACCCTTACTCTACAAAAAACACATAAGTATCTATATTTCAATTTATTACAAATATAACAAATAAATCCAAGCGATTATTACCTACTAAATCAATCCTTTTTTTATTTCACCGGCAAATTGCCCTTCATCAGTCCATATAGTTTGCCTATTTTTGAAAAAAAATTAAATCAAAATGAAAAAAGCCCTACTCCTGCTCTTAATCCTACCAGCAATCTGCAATGCACAATTCAAAGATATTTTAACCAAAGCCACCGATAAAATAAATGCTGTTACAAAATCAAACAGCAGTCTTGACATTGCAGCAGGTTTAAAAGAGGCTCTCAACAAGGGAGTTTCTGTCCAAGTATCCAAACTAACTGCTATGGATGGCTTTTATAAAAATGAAGCGGTAAAAATTCTAATGCCAGAGGAATTAGCCAAACTAGACAAAACTTTGCGAAAAATGGGTATGTCAAAATTAGCAGATGAAGGTATCCTAGCTTTAAATAGAGCTGCCGAAGATGCCGTAAAAGAAGCTACGCCTATATTTGTTTCAGCAATTAAAAATATAACCATAACCGATGCTAAAAGCATCTTGCTTGGAAATGAAAATACTGCAACGGTTTATCTGCAGTCAGCTACTACAACTTCGCTATATGCAAAATTCAATCCAGTTGTTCAACAATCGATTGGGAAAGTTGGTGCTGATATAATTTGGACAAAAATAATAAAGCAATACAACACCATACCGTTTGTCACCAAAGTAAACCCTGACCTTACCGATTATGTAACCAACAAAGCTCTCGATGGCGTTTTTAAAATGATCACTGTTGAAGAAAAAAATATTAGAACTGACATCAATGCCAGAACATCAAATGTTTTAAAGAAAGTATTTGCACTGCAGGACAAAAAACAGCAATAGAAATCAGGCAGTTAAGAATTGATAAAAAAATAAGAAAATTAATATGTTAAAATTAAATTTGAAAACTTAACTTTTCATCAATAACTAATAACAGTTCCTTAACAGCAACACATAAACATTATACTGATCTTTGCAATGTAATAAACTGGTTATTTATTATTTTGGTTTTGGTTAGTTATAAAATTGCCTGCATCTATATGGTGCAGGCATTTTTTATTTAGGCTCACTGCCCGATTTACTTAGCTGTATGTATAAAAGACAAAACTGCCGTATTGAAAGCATTTGGCTGCTCCACATTTACAACATGCCCGCAATTTTCGATTACAAATAATTGTGAAGATCGATAATGGCTTTCCACTACTTTGCGGACAGCTGGCAGGAACATATAATCTTCTTCACCCATAACATAAAGCGTAGGAATATTTAATTCTACCTGTCTGAACCACTTTAGTACAGGATTTATCTCAGCCGTTAGCTTAAACCATTTTATAAATTCCTTTTGATACAGTTTCTTAGCTTCTGTAATAAAAAGAGATCGGGATTGCTTATGGCTTTTTTTAGGCATTATCACAAAAGCAAAAAACTTGTATAATACTAAATAAGGCAATACATACTTAAAAGTATTTCCCAAACGCATTAAAATTTGAGAACGAAAATTCATTTTTAAGATAGCGCCTCCAAGAATCATGCTCTGTACTCTATCCGGATACATTTCGGCCAGTTGACGAATCAGGATTGTTCCTAATGATATTCCGACAAAATGTGATTTCTCTATTTTCAGATGATTCAAAACTTCAAGTATATCATTGGCTAAAGCCGAAAAAGTATATTTTTGCTTGAAAGCCGTTTTCAAAGTTGTTTTGGATTCTCCATGACCTCTTAAATCCAATAACAGAATGTTGTAGCTTTTTTTAAAATCCCTTATTTGTTTAAACCAAATAGACGAGCTTCCTCCGGCACCATGCACAAATGTGACCCATTGTTCGCTATTCTCGTTCTTATATACTGTGTAATTAATCACTTATGTTTTTTTTGGGGCAAATATAGTTCTTTTCTAGAGTTCCTAGGCATCATATTCCTTGACTTCTTAGACTATCACAATCAAGAGTAATCTTGTTATTTCTTTACTAAATACTATTATGCAAATATTTAAAATATTCTAAAGCCTTTATTAATCGGCTTCCATACCAAGAAAACATTTCCCCGTCAACCAAAATTACTTTGGCATTAACGGAGTCTTTCATCATTTCAAATCCATCCTCAGCTTTAAACGGAAACGGCTCTGAGGAAAGTAAAATCAGATCCAACCTTCCGTCAACATCCATTTTTTCAAGTTCTATTTCGGGATATCTTCCTTGAGAAGCATAATGATTCTGAAAATGATTCAGCTTTAGCAACTCATCTATAAAAGTTCCTGAACCAGCTGCCATATAGGGTTTTTTCCAAATGAAATAAGCCACTTTCCTAACTGGAATGTCTTTGATAAAATTTTTAAAGCCGCTCAAGGCAAAAGCCAATTTATCATTCCATTTTCGGGCTTCGGTTCTTTTATCAAAAAGCTCGCCGAAGTCGGTTATCATTTGGAAATTATCCTCTAAAGTTAAAATATCGGTTACCCAAACTGAACAAATCTTCCGCAGTTCATCCACTATTTCCTTGGTGTTCTCTTCTTTATTGCAAATAATAATATCGGGATTTAATGAACGGATTTTGTCGTAATTCACTTTTTTAGTTCCGCCAACTATTTTCTTCGTTGATTTCAGATGATAGGGATGCACGCAAAATTTAGTGATTCCAACTATCCTTTCTTCCAAACCCAAATCATACAGCAATTCGGTTTGGGAAGGCACGAGAGAAATGATCCGCTTAGGAGAAGATTCAAATGTATGAGATATTCCGAGTTGATCTATGAATTGTTTCATTTTGTCTAAAAGTTTAAATTGTTTAACACTCAAAGCGGAATAACTTTAAACTTTTGAATCCTTAAACTTTTAAACCCTTCAAAATTTCTTCCATTTCCTGCTGCATTTTTAAAGCTTCAATTCTTGCAAAATTGGCAAAATCGGTTCCGCTGGAAGCATAAATGATCGCACGGGAAGAATTAATCAACAATCCAACATTGTCATTCATACCGTATTTGCATACTTCTGAAAGGCTCCCGCCTTGTGCGCCAACACCTGGCACCAGCAAGAAACTATCGGGAACAATTTTTCGGACTTCGGTAAAATATTCGGCTTTGGTAGCGCCAATCACATACATTAGATTTTCAGAATTTTTCCAAGTCTTGGATGTTTCCAATACCTGCTTATACAGCTCTTTTCCATTTACCTGCAAAGTCTGAAAATCAAAAGCGCCTTCATTAGATGTCAACGCCAGCATTATGGTATGCTTGTTTTCGAATGCAAGAAAAGGCTCTACTGAATCTTTTCCCATATAAGGAGCAACAGTAACACTGTCAAAATTTAAATCCTCAAAAAATGCTTTAGCATACATTGAAGATGTATTTCCAATATCGCCTCTTTTAGCATCGGCGATGGTGAAAATTTCAGGATGCTTCTCGTTGATATAATCAATAGTCTTTTGCAGAGAAGTCCATCCTTTTATTCCATAGGCTTCAAAAAAAGCAACATTAGGTTTATATGCCACAGCCAAATCATGTGTAGCATCTATGATAGCCTTATTAAATTCGAAAATTGGATCTTCGGATTCTAATAAATGTTGTGGAATTTTATTCAAATCTACATCTAAACCTACGCATAGAAATGATTTTTTTATTTTGATCTGCTCGCAAAGCTGTTGTGTTGTCATGTCAAATTTAGTTCTGGGCGCAAATTTACAAAGTTGAATCTAAAAAACTTGAAATTTTACAACATTCCTCAGCAATTGTGTAAGAAGCTTGAAGCTAAACTGACATAAATTTGTAATGAACATCATGGGGATGATTCTATGAACTAATAAAAACATTGCGAAGACCACAGAAATTAAAGGATGAAATTACAAAATGGATTACTGATTTGTAATTAGTCCTGCCAGTTAACAAAATTGAGCTGTCTTTTTTTTTTTACTAATCACTATTTGGGCTCTTTATTCTACAGACAGTCCAAAAATCGAATAAGGAACTTAAGGCAATACAAATGCAAAACCTTCAAAACTAAACACTTCCTTATAGAAAAATAACACAAATTTTCCTAAATATGAAAGTTTTTTTATTTTATTTGTATGTTATTTTACCTAAATGGGAATTATATAAAACAACAAAAATACAATATAACATAAGAACCTTTCATCTAACCCACCTTTGTATGTAGTATAGAAACTAATAAAAACTAAAACTTATGAAAAACCAAATTAAATTTTTAGCCACTATTGCTTTTATAGGATTATCATTAATCAATGTTCAGGCACAGACAAATTCTAATGAGCCGCAATTTGGAATAAAAGGAGGAGTAAATTTTTCTAATATTTATAATGCCGAAGTCGATGACAACAATATCTTGACAAGCTTTAATGCCGGTCTTTACGGTGCATTCCCAATTGGTGATATTATCTCCGTTCAACCCGAGATTTTATACAGCCGAAAAGGAGGGGAATTAACATATAACAATGCAATTATCACAGGGAAAACACAATTTAAATTGAACTATATAGAAGTCCCTGCTTTACTAAAAGTAAATATAACAGAAAACCTGAGTGTTCATGCGGGTCCTTATTTTGCTTACTTAATAGACGCCGAAGTAAATAACGATGCAAACGGTAATGCAATAGACTTTGAAAACGATTATGACAATAATGATTTCAATAAATTTGATGTTGGCATTTCTGGCGGTGTTGGCTTCGGTTTTGATGTACTGGGGCTTGGCATCCGTTATAATTACGGACTTTCAACAGTAGGAAAAGAAAGAGACTTTGCTGGTACAGCATATACTATACCAAACGGAAAAAACAGCAATTTAAGCTTATATATGTCCTATAAATTAAATTAGCATCACATCTTAAAAAACAGAAAATGAGTTTAAAATAATCTAATAATTAAAATACTTATAAAATGAAAAATTTAAAATTAACATTCGTAATAATAGCAACTGTACTAGCTTTTGCATCATGTAAAGATGAAAAACAGGAAAAAGCACAAAAATCATTAGATGCTTACAGCAGTTATATCGATTCCTTAAGCAATGTCCAACAAGAAAAGGCCATAGAAAACTGGGCCATAATTGAAAGTGATTATGCAAGATTGAAATCGGAGGCCGAAATTTCATTGGCAGCCGCAACCGACAAAACAAAACTGCAGGACAGCTTAAATACTGCATCACTCAGATATGAAGAATTCAAAACCAACATTTTATCTGAAAAAGAAAAAACCGATGCTGATGCTGGTGCTGCTGACGCTAAAACCAATAAATATAAAATTTTGTTTGGCGAAAATTATGTTAATGATGACATGAAGTTCAATTGGGTTAACAAAGACAATATACTAAGTGTGTATGAGAACTTCGTAAATACAGTCAAAAAAAATAAAGATTCTTATTCTCGTGAAGATTGGGATGAAATTAAATTGGTTTATGAAGCATTAGATTCAAGAAAAAACACAGTTGAAAAAGAAGGTTTAACCAGTCATGACAATAATAAAATTGCGCTACTAAAACTTAAGTTTGCCCCAATGTATACCGTTAATAGAATGGGAGCAAAATCAGAAGAAAATGCTGAAGCAAAAAAATAATTTACTTTCTCGGGGGATAAAGTATTTTATAAAAAAAATGAGGTCGTACAGACCTCATTTTTTTATTATATAAAAACGAAATTATAATTTCCCTTCGTAGACAGTTCCTACGTGGATAACTTCAGTTCTTCTATTTTGAGCTCTTCCCGCTGCCGTTTTATTGCTGGCAACTGGTTTGGTTGCTCCAAATCCTTTATACGTTAAATTTTCAGGATTAACTCCTTTAGCAACTAATGCATCCATAACTGCTTTTGCTCTCGCTTCAGAAAGTTTTTGATTAGCTATTGCGTTTCCTACGTTATCAGTATGCCCTTCAATAGAGAATTTAGCATTTGGATAATTTTTGATAATTTCTTTAATAGCATCCAATCTTCCATCTGTCTGGCCCTTATCGGCTGTTTGTAAAACCGCTTTTCCAGTAACAAAGAACACAGCTCTCGCTTGAACTTTAAGTTCTTTTAATGCTTCTTTAGTTACCTCTGGACAGCCTTTATTACTGGCAGGTCCAGCAACAGTAGGACACTCATCTTCTTTATCAAGAACACCGTCTTTATCTGCATCAAGTTCAGGACAGCCGGCATTAGCAGCCAATCCTTTTTCGTTAGGGCATTTATCATCTTTATCCAGCACTGAATCGCCATCAGTATCCGGCCAAGGACAGCCTTTATTTTCAACCGGTCCTGCAATATTTGGACAAGCATCAACATTATCAAGAACAGTATCTTTATCAGCATCACCCCAAGGGCATCCTTTATTTTCAGCTGAACCTGCAACAGTAGGACAAGCATCATCATTATCTGTAACAGTATCTGCATCAGTATCCGGCCAAGGACAGCCTTTATTTTCAATTGGTCCTGCAAGCTTTGGACAGGAATCATCATTATCTAAAATACCATCTTCATCAGTATCTTTAAATTTCTTTTGATAGACCGGTATCTTGAAACCAAAATAAACATCAGCCGCTTTTGATTCTTTTGAAAACACATTGGTAATCAATGAACTTGAACCAACAAAAAGCGGTCCAAAACGCAATCCGGTTCCTACCTGCATGCCACTGTATTCCATATAATTTATTGGCAGTGAGAATGTAAACCATCTCGTTTCATATCGGGGAGTTAAAACCCAAATATTTGCAGTGCTTGATGTATTTAAATTAGATTTATTTGCTAAACTAAGATTTCCATTTAAATTCAAATAGAATTTCTTGTGCATATTCCAATCAATATCCATATGCGCTACTGCAGGCAAATTAACATTCTCGTCTTTATAAGTCGTAACCGGATTATTATAAAGGTTTAAAAAGTCTTCGATATTGTCAGCATTTTCAACATTCGCCTGACTGATTGTTTTGTTTAAATCATAAACTTCTCTTTTTACATTTTTATATTTAATCGATCCTAAATCAGTCACAGAAAGGCCAAAACGCAATTTATATTTATTTAAGTCTCTAAAATTATTATCTACAGCTGTGGCCTTTTTTAAATCATATGATTCATAATCTGGTCTCCATTCGTATATCAAACCAAAATCTGCACCATACCCCTTTGATTCAGAGTCAAATTTCACATCCTCATCGCCGGTAATATAATCCTGGCTGGTGCCTAAAACAAGTTCACCCTTAGTAGTAAGTGTGCTGGTTAAAGGATTATTTGTTTTATTAAATTTTGCATTTACATTACTTCCTTTTGCATAAGAATTAACACCTCCAACTAAATATTTAGCAGTAAGACCACCTTTTAGAAAATGCTGTTTGCTTTGCCATAAAACAGCAGCATAAGACAATCCAACTTCACCCCACGCATGTCCTACAAAATTTGGGCTTCCCACAGGAATATCAAAACTAGAAGCGTCATCAATACCGTCTTTCACCTTATCATATAATTCTCCGTTTATGTCTACTAAATTCACAACAGCTCTTGCTCTGGTATAAAGAGCAAGAGAATGTTTTGGAGCTATATTAAACATAAATGAAGGTCCCATCACATCAGAAAAAACAAATCCCCCATTATTTTTAGCAGGGGTTCTAGCTCCGTCTCTATTAACCTCATAAGAATCTTTTGACAAATCGAATAAGCTTAGACCATAAAAATCATTGGTCAAAGTTCCGCTGGCAGAAAACAGATTAATATCCGTTTTAAAACGGGAATCAACAATAGATGCCGGATTAAAAAGAACTCCTTGAACTCCAGCATAATTATCCGGAATGTAACCCATATAGGATTGGGCATTTGCTTTTACAATTGAAAACAAAACAATTAAAAACAATAATGATTTTTTCATCTAATAGATTTTAGTTATTATTAATACAATTTTTATTATATTTTTAAATCAGCACAAAAAAAACACTTAATCAGCTTTTTTACAACTAACTAAGTGTTATTATTCAATCAAATTTTATTAGAAAACTTCACTGGCTTCTTTTAATTTCTCCATATTGTTAACCAACTGCAGTTCGTCAACAATTTTCTGGATATCACCGTTCATGATATTTCCTAAATCATATAAAGTCAAACCAACTCTATGATCTGTTACACGTCCTTGAGCATAATTGTAAGTACGAATCTTAGCCGAACGGTCACCTGAACTTACTTGAGAAGTACGTTTGGTAGCATCTTCAGCCTGTTTTTTGGCCAATTCCATTTCGTACAAACGAGAACGCAAAACCGTCAACGCTTTGTCTTTATTTTTATGCTGTGATTTTTGATCCTGACATTGCGCCACCAATCCAGTCGGAATGTGCGTTAAACGTACTGCCGATTTCGTAGTGTTTACCGATTGTCCTCCAGGTCCAGATGAACAGAAAAAATCCACACGAACATCGTTCATATCAATCTGCACATCAAATTCCTCTGCTTCTGGAAGCACCATAACTGTTGCTGCTGATGTATGCACACGACCTTGAGTTTCCGTTTGGGGAACACGCTGCACACGGTGAACACCCGCTTCAAACTTCAGCGTTCCATAAACATCCTCTCCAGTAACCTCAAAAATAACCTCTTTGAAACCGCCAGATGTTCCTTCGTTCATATCCACAACCGAAGTTCTCCAGCCTTGCCCTTCACAATATTTAGTGTACATTCTGAACAAATCCCCTGCAAAAATACTCGCTTCGTCCCCACCCGTTCCAGCGCGGATCTCCACCATTACGTTTTTGGCATCTTCAGGATCTTTCGGGATTAGCATGAATTTGATTTCATCTTCCAGTTCCGGCAGTCTTTCTTTGGCTTCGTCCAATTGCATTTTGGCCATTTCCACCATATCGGCATCACTGCCGTCGGCAATAATTTCATTGGCTTCCTCAATGTTGGCCAATACCAAAACATATTCTTCACGCTTTTCAACCAAGGCTTTAATACTTTTGTATTCCTGGTTAAGCAGCACATACCGTTTTTGATCAGCGATAACATCCGGCTGAATAATCAAATCCGAAATCTCGTCAAAACGCTGTTTTACATATTGAAGTCTATCTAACATTTTCTCGTTCCTTTTTTTTTGGACTGCAAAATTACAAAATTTTTGTTGAAAATTCTATCATTAAAATTTTGAGTTTTTCAGGAGCTGTTTCCTGCTATCCGCTTGTATCTTTTTCTTGCCAAAAGGCGCAAGAAAAAGGATACCGCTTCATACGAGCGAAGGAATTGACGAAGTAATCAGAGCTAAGACATTTGTGCCAAAAAACAGCTTTTACGGTTTCTCGTAAAATTACTGAATAAAAAGAATTTACTTTTGAAAACACAAAACCAAAACATTATTACATCCATTTGGTATTTAGATTATCTTTTTGAAAAATTAACTAAATAATGTTTTTTATACTTGGCTGCCTAAAAAGGGTGACCTTGTGTGATTTTTACCGCCTCGCTCAATAAAGTATTGTTTAAAAGTGTGAAATGCTCCGTAAAGTGATGAGACTTTACGGAGCATTTTTTCTTTTAATACAGCACTTAACAAAGAACAAACCTATACTTCCTGAAAAATCAAAGTAGAATTATGTCCGCCAAAGCCAAAAGCATTGCTCATTGCTGTTTGTATATTTTTTTGCAAAGGTTCATTTCTTACGATTTGAATATTTTCAGGAATTTCGGGATCAATATTTTCGATGTTGATAGTAGGCGGAATTGTATTTTCATTGATTGATTTTATAGCCAGAATAGCTTCAATTGCTCCCGCTGCTCCCAGCAAATGCCCTGTCATTGATTTGCTGGAACTTACCCACAAGTTTTTCGAACCTTTGAACGTTTTATTCACTGCTTTCAATTCGGCAATATCTCCAACAGGCGTTGAAGTAGCATGCAAATTCAAATAATCCAGTTGTGATATATTGAGTTTTGCTTCTTCCAGAGCCAATTGCATCGCTTTGGCAGCGCCTAAACCTTCAGGATGCGGTGATGTCATGTGATATGCATCTGCAGTCATTGATGCACCAACTAATTCGGCATAAATTTTGGCTCCGCGTTTTTTGGCGTGTTCATACTCTTCCAAAATCAATGCTCCTGCTCCTTCCCCCATCACAAAACCATCACGGTCTCTATCAAAAGGACGGCTTGCTGTGAACGGATCGTTATTTCTGGCAGACATCGCTTTCATAGCACAAAAACCGCCAACCGAAGCCGCAGTAATAGGCGCTTCCGAACCACCGCTTACAAATATTTTGGCTTTGCCAAGACGGATATAATTAAAGGCATCCATAATGGCAGTATTAGAAGTAGCACAAGCAGAAACCGTGGTGTAATTAATCCCTTGCAGGCCAAATTTCATAGAAATCATTCCAGAAGCCATATTCACAATCAATCGAGGTACAAAAAACGGACTGAAACGTGGAATATAATTTCCCGTTACATAATTTTCAACTTCGGATTCAAAAGTTTCCATTCCGCCTTGTCCAACTCCCCAAATTACGCCAATATCGAAAGGATCAATTTTAGAAATATCCAATCCGGAATCTTCCAAAGCCTGTGATGCACTGTATAATGCATATTGCGTAAACAAATCGCTGCGCTTTATTTCGTTTCGATCCAGATATTTTTGGGGTTCAAAATCCTTTATTTCAGCAGCAATTTGCGTACGGAATTTTGAAGCGTCAAAACGGGTGATGATGCCTGTACTGCTTTTTCCTTCAAGACTGTTTTTCCAAAAAGATGCCACATCATTTCCCAACGGATTTATGGTTCCTAATCCTGTAATTACAACTCGTTTCATTTTATATTATTTTTTAGGAATTAAAAAGCTTACCATTTTTTCAACAAATGGCGAAATAATTAAGATGGCAGGAATCACGATTAAATAAGCTACTAGCCAAGATTTTAACCAAACAGCTAAATGTAAATGGGCCCAGCCAAGATTTATCGATATCAATGTAAAAGAAATAATTCCCGTTGTAACTATTCCCATTATCAATGCAAATGCAATTTTTTCTTTCATGGATTCTATTTTTTAAAATATTATGGATATTATATTACGAAGTCATTTTCTGAATTCTTGTTTTTGGTTCATCAGCTGAAGTGCTTCTTCTGGAGAAGACAGGTATAAACGATAGATATCTTCGGTTTGTCCAACCCTAATTTCAAATTCATTCTGTTCTAGTCCTGCAACAAACTGTTCGGCTACTACAACGGGTGAAATACATGCACTCCCCCCCTGAGATCAAAACGGTTTTATTTGTTGTTTTCATTTTATTGATTTTTTTAAATATACCAATCGGTATKTTTTTGACTAAATTTTTTTATTCTACTATTTCTTCATTAATAATTTTAACGACTCTGTTTAAAGCTAGGTATAAATTATCCGGTTTATTTGCCAATTTGGAAAGCAAAATACCACCTTCAATTAGCATTATAAATGTATTAGCATAATCCTTTGGATTAATTTCTTTCCTAAACTCTTTTTTTTCAATGCCCAATTCAATGATTTTTGCCACATTATTAGCCCAATTGACAAACGAATTTTGAACTGTTGTTTTCATAAAAGGCATCGCATCATCTACTTCTGTCGCTGAATTCAGTAATGCGCATCCTCCCTTTTCAAAAATCGAAGACCAATTATTACGATAAAAATCAGTAAATGCAATCAATTGGTTGTACGCCTCATTTTCTATCGAAATAGCCTCATCTAATTTCTTTGCTAATTCCCCTGAACTATGCTTAAATACAGCAATAATAACTTCTTCTTTATTTTTAAAATTCCCGTATATACTTCCTTTTGTAAGTCCGGTTGCAGCTGTAATATCAGACAAAGACGTTCCTGCATATCCATTTTTATTAAAAAGGGAGGCTGTTTTTTCTATGATCAGTTGACGTGTTTGTTCTGCTTTTGACATTTTAAAAAGATAATACTAAAAATTTATTGGACAAAGATATGAAATAATACCGAACGGTATATTTTTTTATTAAAAAAATATGCGACAATCATATACATGCAAAAATAGTCTTTACGGTTTCCCGCAACATACCTGAATCAAAAGGAGTTGCTTTTGAAAATAGAAATAAAACTGAATCTTTTTTCATGAGTGTTTTTGGTATTAATTCATATATTTGAGGAATTAACAAAGCCTGCAAAATAGTGCCAATCTACCTAATTTAGGATATATAAACGAAAGTTTGTTTCGCATATATACAAGTTATCTACAACTTTTCATCCAACCATCCGATTTGCACCTAAAGTACTGTATTTACTGACATTGTATTTTTTACAAATGCAGAATAAAGCATAAAAAAGCATCGAAATACTTGTTTTGTTGTACCTATTGTTGTACCTTCGTATTACGATGCACCCGATTGAAACCCCTTATTTTTCAATGGCTTCGCTTCTTTTCATCAGTTTACAAATATAGTACAACATTCCTAAATTCTCTTTATTATGGCATCTGTTAAGCTAATTTTAAGAACACATCAGGCAGACCAAACTGGACACAGCCCTTTGTATATCCGAATTATAAAAGATAGAAAAACGAAATTTATCACTGCTGGAGTGAAGCTTAAAGAGAGCGAATGGGATGAAGCAAAGCAGAAAGTAAAAAAGAACCATTCGAACAGTGCCAGGATGAATGCCTCATTATCTCAAAAAATTGCAGATGCTGAAGGACAGGTTGCCGATATGGAACGCAAAACAAAAACAGTATCCGTAAAGAAACTCAAAGAAGCTATCAAAGGAAAAGAAGTGCCAAACTTTTTTGAATATGCCAGAAAGAGATTAGAGAAAATCAAAAGCACTGTTTCTTATTCCACTTACAGAGCATACACCTCCCAGATTGATAAATTTGAAAAATATATGGGAACAAAGGATGTGTATTTTGATGAAATTACGGTAGCTTTATTAAACGACTATAAATTTCATTTAAGCAATACATTAGGCAACGGAGATACAACGCAACGACTTTCAATCATTGTACTCGGAACCATATTTAGGGATGCTATCAGAGAAGAAGTAATTCCCGAAACGATGTTTCCTTTCAGTAAAGTGACTTTAAAAATCAGCGCATCTAAAAGATTATTTCTAAACAAGAAACAGATTGACAATTTAACTCAATTAAAGCTCATAGAAGGCAAAAAAGCGATGATGTGGAGAGATTTATTTCTATTCTCCATTTATGCAGGTGGATTGCGTTTTAGTGATGTTATTGAAATGCAATATTCCAATTACAATGAAGCCGAACATAAAATACAAAAACACATTCGTAAAACGGGAAGAGTTCATCAATTCAAGATTGGAAAAGTAGCCATAGACATTCTTGAAAAATATAAAAAGACAAACGCCAATCACGATGATTTTATCTTTCCAGTTATAGTAGACAAAGAAGGTTATTTAAACAATGAAGCCAAACGTTACTTTCAAACAGCAGGTTTCAATAAATTAGCAAATTGGCATTTAAAAAAATTAGGAGAAAAAATTGAACTTCCTTTCGACCTTTCATTTCACTTATCAAGACATAGTTTTGCTACTAATGCTTTAAATAATGGAATGAGAATTGAGCACGTTTCTAAACTTATGGATCATCGTGATATAAGCACAACACAAGTTTATGCGAAAATCATTAGTGAAGAATTAGATAAGGCAGTTGACAATTACATATTTTAATTTTCTTTGAATAAAATGTAATAAAATTCACAAATACCCGTTAAAACCTCAAAAAGTGTATAGTAGTTAAAATCTCACTAAAACATTAATAAAAAATTATGAAATCCTTTGTAAAAGGATTTTTTTTTATTTCTAATTTAGCTTAAAGAGAAGAATCATTTTCGAATGAAATAGAATCGAAATAAAGGAGTAAGAAACTTGAAAACAAGCAAATTACAAGTTAACAACAACAACGAAATAGCACACAAATTCTATTTCAAAACGTATGTAAAAACATAAAATAACAATTGCCCCTGTATTCTATGGAACAACACATTCAAACAGCTTCGTTTGTAGAAATGATAGTAGTAAAATCTACACAATCTTTAAATCCTGATTTTGATATTATTCTTGACGATAAAGTTACATTGCAAAAGTATTGCAATGCTTTAATTGACAAAATTTTTGAACTCACTCAATCCGAATTCCCAGCATTTATAAACTACCAATCTAATTTAGTAAAAGAACCTGTTGTCTGGCTTAACGAACTTGAAAAACTAATAGCAAATAATGAATCATTATTTACAGGAAAATGTGCTTTAAGCCGTTACCATAAACTCTTTTATCTTATTGAGAAAAAACAAAGCGATTTGCAATCTTCGAGCGTAAAAGATTCTAAAATAAACACGCCTAAAAAATATATCAATGCGGAAAATGAAGACCGCTACTTTTCTTTTTATGAGCTTAAAAAACAACTAGAAAAAACTCCCTGCGATAAACAAAAAATATTGTTGTTAACTAAAGAAAAACACGAATACAGACAATCAAATATTGAATTCATCAATCAAAAAATACCTTTATTTGACAAACAATGCAGTAAAGAAATTGAACAAATTTATGAAATTGGAAAATTAAAATTCGAACTTGAAAAAGCGAAATCCAATAACTGCAACTGTCAAAAGCAAATTAATAAAATCCAATTCAATTGTAATGTAAATCAGTTTGTCGACATATATTATCAATTATACCGAGAGTTGTTTTCCAATGGGAAACCCATTATCGATGGAAACATTAATGATATGGTTGCAATGATCGTAAATTCATTCGTTGACAAAGACGGAAACGAAATAAGTCCCCAAACGGTCGAAACAATACTCAAACCTTCTAGAGGCGATAAACGTCCGAAACCTCATAAAAGAATAGACATTGACAAACTCCTTTAAAACAAAATAGTCCCGCGGGACTATTTTGGGACTTCAGGACTTTTTTACACTTCTCACATTTGCACCATAACATTTAAAAAACTTTAAAAATGGATGCAATTATCTTCACAAAAGACCAGTTCACAGATCTAATGAGCAAATTAGACGCAATTCAAAGCCAACTTTCTACAAAGGCTGACCCTAAGAAAGAAACTTTTCTAGACAATCAGGAATTCCTTCTTCTGATGAAAATTTCAAAACGTACCGCACAAACCTGGAGAGACGAAGGCAAAATTTCCTTTAGTCAAGTCGGAAACAAAATCTACTACAAATTATCTGATGTGGAAAAACTCCTAACCGAGCATTACAACAAATCTTTCAAAGGAAAATAAAAGAATCAGTTACTACAGAACCTACGAAGTATGCAAATGCAAATTTGTCAATACAACTTAACTGAATACTAATAACTGATCACCGAACACTATACTTATGGTAACAATATTTAAAAACTTCAACGAAGTTGTAGAACACAAATCCCTTCTAACAATTTTAGAGGAAATCAAAACTGGCAAATACAGACACGCCATTGTTTATCTTCGAAAATCATTGTCAGAAAACAAACAAGAAGCCTACGACAAAGCCAAAAAATCACTTCCTGCATTTACACCTTCAGCAAAATTTGTTGGAGGTCGTAAATTGGAATTCTTGGCAGAATATTCCAATTGCATAATTCTTGACATTGATAAATTAAGTGCTCCCGATTTGCAAAATGCGTCGCATTTGGCTAATCAAAGTGAATTCACTTTCGCCAGTTTCATTAGTCCTTCTGGAAACGGATTAAAAATTCTAGTAAAAATTGACACTCCAAAAACCGAACACAAAGAAACATTCTTATTGATCCAGGAGTATTATGAAAAATTATTAAATCTGGAAATCGATAAGTCCGGAAAAGATGTAACCAGATTATGCTTTTATTCTTCCGATGAAAATTTATATCTGAATGAAAACGCCACAGTATTCACAACTGTCAAACCTGCCCCTTGTCAAGTTGAGCCTGTCGAAGATCTTCCAACCGACAACCAACAACTCACAACCAACAACAGCGGAGCAGTCTACAACCACTGCATAAAATTCACCGAAAAAAAAGTACAATTCGTGAATGGCAGTCGAAACGTATTTGTACATCAATTGGCGTGTAACCTAAACCGGAAAGGCGTTTCACTTCACGAAGCTCTAGGAAACATTCTAACAGATTTTGGATATGACGAAAAGGAAGTAACCCAAGCGGTAAACAGTGCTTACGGGAACATTCAAGAATTTGGAACGAATGAAACGAACCACAAACAAAAGAAACCTACAACCAAGAACACACAACCTACAACTTCCGATTACGATGAAGACGACGAAGACAAACCAAAACCAACCCAAATAGACCGTTTAGAACTGTTTTTATCAAACAAATATATATTTCGTCATAACATAGTTTCGGGCAAATTAGAATTTCAATATTTCGGTAAAAAGAAGTGGAATGTAATGAATGATTTTATCGAAAACTCAATGCTTCGGGAGTGTTTAAAAGGACGAATCAAAACCAATTTATCTTCATTAAGAAATTTGCTTTATTCTGATTTTTGTGAACTGTACAATCCATTTGAAGATTACTTTTTCAATTTACCATCCTATGACGAAAAGACCGATTACATTACCGAATTAGCCAATACAATCACAACAACCAAACAAGACCTTTGGCAACAATGCTTCAAAAAATGGTTGGTTGCAATGGTCGGATGTGTACTGGATGATAAAGTGATAAATCACACCGTAATTGTATTTAGTGGCAAACAAGGATTAGGAAAAACAACTTGGGTAGAAAAACTCGTTCCAAAACAATTGAAAGAGTATTTGTTTTCCGGAACCATCAACCCAAACAATAAAGATACGTTGGTTCAGCTGGCAGAATGTATGTTAATCAACTTGGACGAACTCGAAAACCTAAACCGTTCAGAAATTGGATCACTAAAAGAAATTATCACTAAAACACAAATCAGAATGCGTAAAGCCTACGGACATAACAACGAAACAATGCCCCGAAGGGCATCCTTTGCAGGAAGTGTCAACACAGCCCAATTCTTAAACGACAGTACAGGAAGCAGACGATTTCTATGTTTTGAATTAGAAGGCATACAATACCAGCACGATGTAGATATTAATATGGCTTTTTCACAAGCTTTATATCTTTTCAAAAGTGGCTTTAAGTTTTGGTTTGACCAGGAAGAAATAAAAGCCATTACAGAAAGTAACGAACAATACCAACTTCGAAGCCCAGAAGAAGAATTGCTTTTAACTTGGTTTGAACCAATTATAAGAAACGAGGATAATCAATTTGTTGACAAAGAGGGCAACATTTTAACACCACAAGCATCAGGAGGAAACATTGGTGGGATGCTTTTTCTTAATGCATCTCAAATTGCTTCCAAACTGGCAGATAGGGCAAAATTAAATCTAAACGATGGAACGATTAATAAACTCGGAAAAGCACTCAAGAAGCACAACTTCGAACGCTTAAAAAAGAATGGAATATTTGTCTATGCAGTATTTGAAAACTCTTGGGAGGAAGTAGATAATAAAAACAAAGAAATTGCAGAATAACTAGTTGTTTTAAGTAATGGTTTGAAATACTTTAGTTTTCGTCAATTTCATAGGGTAAGGTGGGTAAGCAAAAAACGTTGAAACTTTTTTTGTTTTTTTTCAAAAGAAAAAATCAGGCAACATAATCACAAAACAACGCAAATCAAAACAACTGCTGTTTCGTTTTGCGTTGTTTTCTTCGGATAAATCCGAAAGTTTCAAAACTGAAAGAACTAAAAATATTTTACTCAAAATTTGGTTACCCTCCTTACCCTAAATATTTCTGCGTTATTTTTCTATTTTTTTTATCCGTTTACGTTTCTCCTCATTTTCTTTCGTCTGCTTTTTCGTATGTTTGTAACTATTTGTTTTTTATTAAAAATTAAACTTCTAATTTCTATAATAGAAACAGTTGTAATTATAAAATTTGCTGTCAAATTATTGATTACTAAAGCGGAATCAAATGAGTAAAAAGGATTTATCAGAAAGAGACATCTGCACAAAATTTATAACACCTGCTTTACAAAAAGCAGGTTGGGATTTGCATAAACAAATTTTAGAGGAAGTATTCTTTACTGATGGTAAAATCTATGTAAGAGGAAAGTTAACCGCTAGAGGGGAACGCAAACGAGCTGATTACATTCTGTATTACCAAGATAATCCTGTAGCAGTAATTGAAGCAAAAGACAACAAACATTCTATTCGGTCAGGTATTCAACAAGCTTTAGGATATGCTGTAATTTTAGATATTCCTTGTGTTTTTAGTAGTAACGGTGATGGTTTTTTGTTTCACGATAGAACTGTAAATGATTCGAATATTGAAACAGAACTCTCTTTAGATGAATTTCCTAGCCCAGAAGATTTGTGGGAGAAATACAAACAATACAAAAACATAGCTACATCCGAAGGAGAAAAAATAGCATTACAAAAATACTTTTCAGATGGTTCTGGCAGAAAACCAAGATACTACCAACAAATAGCTGTAAACAGAACTGTTGAAGCTATTGCAAATGGTCAGGATAGAATTATACTTGTGATGGCAACAGGTACAGGAAAAACCTATACCGCTTTTCAAATTATATATCGGTTGTGGAAATCGAGAACCAAAAAGAGAATTCTCTTTTTAGCTGATAGAACGGCTCTTATTGACCAAACCCGAAAAGGAGACTTCAAACATTTCAAAGACAAAATGACTATCATCAAAAAGAAAGTCATTTCAAATGGAAACGGAAAAGACGAATTGGTCAGTAATAAAAAAAGAGGAATTGACACTTCCGATAAAGCTTATGAAGTCTTTCTGGGATTGTATCAAGGATTAACAAATAATGAACCAGGGATTGAAGATGCCTACAAAGATTTTTCTCCTGATTTTTTTGATTTAATTGTTATTGATGAGTGCCACCGTGGTAGTGCAAATGAAGATAGTGCTTGGAGAGAAATACTGACCTACTTTAACAAAGCAACCCACATTGGTTTAACGGCTACACCAAGAGAAACTAAAGAAACCAGCAATACAGAATACTTTGGAGAACCTGTTTATACCTATTCTCTAAAACAAGGAATTGATGATGGCTTTTTAGCTCCGTACAAGGTAATTAGAGTAGCTTTAAATGTCGATGCAGAAGGATATCGCCCACAACAAGGAAAAACGGACAAGGAAGGTAAAGAAATTGAAGACCGTATTTACAATCGTAAAGATTTTGATAGAAAATTAGTTATAGATGAACGAACAGATATTGTTGCTCAAAAAGTAACTGAATACCTAAAAGGATTAGACCGTTTTGCTAAAACAATTATTTTCTGTGTTGATATTGACCATGCCGAGCGTATGCGGAATGCAATTGCAAAACACAATGCCGATTTAGTTGCAGAAAATTATAAGTATGTAATGCAAATTACAGGCGATAATGAAGAAGGCAAACGGGAACTGGATAATTTCATTAATCCAGAAGAAAAATATCCAGTTATTGCAACCACTTCCGAGTTAATGACTACTGGTGTTGATGCACAAACCTGTAAAGTAATTGTGTTAGATGCTAACATCAATTCTATGACAAAGTTCAAACAAATTGTTGGTCGCGGGACAAGAATTAATGAAGAATTTGACAAGCTTTATTTTACAATATTGGACTTTAGAAATGCTACGGATAATTTTGCCGATCCTGCTTTTGATGGAGACCCATTAAGAGTAAAACCCATTACTGAAGAAACCGATTTAACTACCATTATTGATGAAGAAGAGAATGAAAACTCTCCAATTATTGATGATGTAACTGGTGCTGAAATTATAATTGCAAAACCCGAAATCAGGAATCCGGTTAATGAACCTAATACAGAATATATAAAAAGAGAAAAACAATATATCAATGGCGTAAATGTTTCTGTTTTAGTTAGTAGAGAATTATTTTTTGATTCAAATGGAAAACCAATAACTATTAGCTTAAAAGATCATACCAAAGAAATCATAAATGGAAAGTATGCTTCGTTAGAAGATTTTTTACTGACTTGGAACAAAGCCGATAAAAAAGAAGCCATTATCAAAGAATTAGAAGAACAAGGCATTATGGTTGAGGCACTATATGATGCGGTTGACAAACAAGTCGATTTGTTTGATTTAATCTGTCATGTAGCCTATGACCAGCCACCATTAACTAGAAAAGAAAGAGCTAATAATGTAAAAAAGCGCAATTACTTTTCTAAATATGGAGAACAAGCACGTAAAGTAATGGAAACGTTATTAGACAAATATGCAGATGAAGGGGTTGTGAATATTGAAAGTATTGATGTTTTAAGAGTAAAACCATTTGACGATTTCGGTTCGCCTTTAGAAATCATTAAAGAATTTGGTAGCAAACAAAAATATTTAGAAGCAGTTAAAGAATTAGAAATAGAATTATATAAAAGCTTCGCTTAATGGTTATTGATTTAAAAATTCATGCAGAAAATCATAAATTGAAGATTCTCAATGAACTTAACAAAATGATAGATACAGTCAAGCTAATTGAAGATTTTCAAAAAGTAGAATTTGATTTTCTCAATTACAATAAGATTGATCTAAAAAGCCTAGATCTAAAAAATGTAATCTATGTTTTTAAAATTATAGATTTTGGCGAAAAAGGAAGTAACATTTCTTTTTGCAATAGAATACAAACAATAAAGGAAACAAGAAAAAAAGTAAAATATCCTAAAGTAAATTCGAATCATGCTGTAGATGAAAACACAACACTTTATATAGGAAAATCAAGCGGGTCGTTCAAAAACAGAATAAGGCAACATTTAGGACTAGTTTCAGAAAAAACATATTCCTTGCAACTCCGAAGTTGGCTACAATTCTCGGATTTATCGCAAGTCAAATTAGAATTATATTATACTTCAATTGATTTTGAAAAATTAGGAATCAAAGACCACGAAGAGCAAAAAACGCTAATCGAATTATTAGAAACAGCATTACACAATTATTACAAACCTTTATTGGGTAGAAGTGGTCATTAAAAAGAAGAAAAGTTTAATTATAGATAAAAGCCTAGTAGATAAAGATGGAAGAAGGTATTAGTATTGATTATAAAAGCTTAAAGAAGGTATTAGATACAGCAGGAAAACTCAAATCGGAAGGATTAAGAGACCTTGCGGTAACTAGTGTCGCTTTTGCTAATGTGCATGGCGGTAAAATTGTTATTGGTATTGAAGACAAAGACAAACAACCACCATTAAATCAAACTATATCAGTTAAAACTGCAAACGAAACGGTTACCCGACTAAAATCACTTTGTTTTAATGTAGGTTTTCAACTTGGTGAAATAGAAAGCCATACTAATGGGAGTGATTTTTTCACTATTACAGTTTACCCAACATTAAAATCAGTTGCTACAACTGCAGACGGTAAAATCTATATCAGAATTGGAGATCAATCTCAACCAGCAAGAAGTGAAGACATTGTTCGTTTAGCAAGTGAAAAAGATGCCTTTCAATGGGAATTGCAACCCCGAAATGTTTCTTACACTGAAATTCCTCAAATAAATATGCAATGGTTTGCAGATGAAATCAGAAAGTCAGACAGGGTAAAACAAAATATCAAAGACCTTTCAGACATTGAAATAATTGAGCATTACAACCTTATCGACAAAGGAAAGCTGACTAATCTTGGCGTTTTATGGCTCGGTACAGCCTCACAAAGAAGCCGATTAGTATATCCTTTAACAGTCCAATACATTGTGTATGATGATTTGGAAAAAAAAGTCAGAAAAGAAGATTGGCAGGATTATTCAAAAAACCCAAAAGAATTACTTTTAGAAATTGAAAAAGAAGCAATTGAGCTAACCTACTACGATGAATTCCCTCTAGGGTTATTTCGAAATAAAATCAGACATTATGATGCCCGATTGATTAGAGAATTACTTATCAATGCAATTGCCCACAAGAGCTATACTATTTCAGGCGATATTTTCATAAAAGTATACCAAGACAGACTCGAGATAACAAATCCTGGTGGATTGCCTTTAGGTATTACTAAAGACAATATCCTGCATACCACTTACAGAAGAAATCCACATTTAATAAGAATCCTTCATGATTTAAAATTAATGGAAGGAGAAGGAACGGGATATAATTTAATCTATGAAATCACAAGTCGTGATGCTAAAGCATTTCCAATACCTATTTCAGATTATAATGCGACTTCGGTAACCCAATATTCAAAAATCTTAGACGAAGAAGCTGTTTTATTGCTAGATTTCATTGCGAAAAACTATCAATTGTCACAAAAAGAGTTTATAGCACTTGGAGTAATTACACGCCATAAAAAAATATTAGCAACACAACTAACCAAAGAATTACAACTAACCGATGAAGATCGTTTAAGATCCTATATTTCAAAACTCTCTAGTCAGTCTATTATCATAAATAGAGGCGAAAAGAAAGGCAGAGAATACTTGATTAATCCTAAACTGATTGCGAGTTCTAAAATCAACATTAAGCCTACTTTAAAAACCATTGAGCAACCCAGATTGAAAGCTTTAATTGAAGAAGTTCTCAAAATGACACCAAATATTTCTGCTTCAACTATTCATTCAAAGATTGGAGATGTTGCTATTGCCGATGTTAGGAAGTGCATTTTTAAAATGGTAAAAGAAGAAGTACTTGATTTTGGTGGGGCAAATAAAAACAGAGTTTATTTTTTGGCAAAAAAAAGATAAATGAAAGATAAACATCACTTAAAAACAAGTGTAATCACTTAAAAACAAGTGTTTTATATTATTTTTTTCGAGTAGATAAAAATTAAAAAATATTGATATTTTATTGGCATAAAAAAATTAAATGAATATTAAATCCGTAAACAGAACAAGTTAAACTACTGATTTTAAAGAGATTTATTTAATTCGTGTAAAAATAAAAATGTTGTTTTAAAAATAAAATAGTGTTAAAACAGTAGTGGCAATAAAAAAAAGAATTGTAAAAGAAAACTAAAAACAAATACTTCAAGTAGTTGATTTTTAAAGGAATTTTTGTTTTTTAGCCCTAATACAACAAAAAAAGAAAATAAAAAGAATACCTAAAAAATACTAATACAAATATGAGTAATATTTCAAGCATACTTAAAAGCATACAAAACATAATGTGGCAGGACACTGGACTAAACGGTGATGCACAGCGCATAGAACAACTCGGTTGGATGCTTTTTCTTAAAATATTCTCTGACAAAGACAAAGAACTCGAAATACTAGATGAAAACTATACCTCACCAATTCCAGACGAATTTCATTGGGTAAATGAAAAAGGCAATTGGGCTGGTGATGATGAAGGAATGACGGGCGATGAACTAATAGAATTTGTAGACCGCAAACTATTTCCAGCTTTACGAAATATTGATGTGAGTTCCGGAAACCGAAGAGCATTAATAGTACGTGAAGTGTTTGAAGGCAACAATAACTACATGAAAAGCGGAATCAACATCCGTAAAGTGTTGAACAAGCTGAACGAAATGGACTTTAACATTGCCAAAGACCGTCACGCCTTTGGAGAACTCTACGAAAGTATTCTTAAAGGCATGCAAAGTGCAGGTAAAAGTGGTGAATTCTATACACCACGTGCCATTACTTCTTTCATTACCGAAATGATAAACCCACAACTGGGAGAAAAGATACTAGATCCCGCTTGTGGAACAGGTGGTTATCTAACCTGTACTATTGAACATTTGAAAAAACAAGCCAATAGTGTAGAAGAACGCCAAAGCATAGCCGAAAATGTTATGGGTTGGGAGTACAAACCACTACCTTATTTATTAGCGACTACCAACTTGATTTTGCACGATATGGAAGTGCCTAATATTCGTTTTGGCGATGCCTTAGATCAGCCTTTGAGTAACTTTACAGAAAAGCACAGGGTAAATGTTATTGTAGCCAATCCTCCATTTGGAGGTATTGTAGCCAATAATAATGAAACCAACTTCCCTCAAAATTTCCGTACCAAAGAAAGTGCCGATTTGTTCCTAATTTTAATGATTCATCTTTTAAAAAAAGGAGGTCGTGCCGGAATCGTTTTGCCAGATGGTTCACTCACAGGCGATGGCGTAAAACAAAGAGTACGACAAAAACTCTTGGAAGATTGTAACCTGCACACGATTATACGTTTGCCTAATTCTGTTTTTCAGCCGTATGCGACCGTAGCAACCAACTTATTGTTTTTTACCAAAGGAACACCTACGAAAGAAGTTTGGTATTATGAACATAAGTTACCTGAAGGAGCTAAAGCTTACAACAAAACCAAACCCATACAAGCCAAAGAATTCAATCCCATAAAAACATGGTGGACGGATCGCAAGGAAAGTGATATTGCTTGGAAAGTGGATATAAAAACTATCATAGACCGCAATTATGACTTGGATATTAAAAACCCAACCAAACAAGAAGAAACCCACGAATACAATAGTGTGGAATTGATGGAAATGTTGCATGGTTCTTTTGACAAAAGCAATTCGTTGTTGGAACAATTAAAAAATGCCGTGAAATAATGAGTTGGCAAAAAGTAAAATTAGGAGATTTATGTATCATTGAAAAAGGAAAGACAGGAATTCAAAAAGCAATTTCTGGTGAATTTCCTTTAGTGGTTACTGCTGAAGATAGAAAATCACATAACGAATATCAATTTGATGATGAAGCGGTAATTATTCCTTTAGTTTCAGGAACTGGGCATGGGCATGCTAGTATTAAACGTTTGCATTTTCAATCAGGTAAGTTTGCTTTAGGTTCAATACTTTGTGCTGTTATTCCAAAAAACAAAAACATTTTAAATGCGGAATATCTTTTTCGTTTTCTTAATCTCAACAAGGAACGTGAATTAGTTGATAGAATGAAAGGAATGGCAAATGTAAGCTTGCCTATTAAAGAGATTGCCAAAATTGAAATTCCTTTACCAACTTTAGAAGAACAAATTGAATTTGTTGAGAAATATAGTTTACTTGAAGCTGATAGTGAAGATATTTCTTCTGAACTAGATCACCAACTCGATTTAATCAAACAATTGCGTCAGGCATTTTTGCTGGAAGCTATGCAAGGAAAGTTAGTTAAAAATACCAATAGCAAAGAAACAGGCAAACAACTACTTGTAAAAATAAAAGTAGAGAAAGCAAAACTCATCGCAGAGAAAAAGCTCAAAAAAGAAAAAGAATTACCGCAAATTACCAAAGAGGAAATCCCTTTTGAAATTCCAAGACATTGGACTTGGTGTAGATTGGGTGAAATGTGTGTTAAAATAGGCTCTGGGAGCACTCCAAAAGGAAGTAATTATTCAGAAATTGGAAAGCCATTTTTTCGTTCTCAAAATATTCATGATAATGGTTTAGTTTATGACGACATAAAATTTGTTTCTGATGAAGTTCAAAAACAAATGAATGGAACAATTGTAATTTCAAATGATATTTTATTAAATATCACAGGAGGTTCATTGGGAAGATGTGCACTAGTTCCAATTGATTTCAATGAAGGAAATGTAAGTCAACACGTTTGTATTATCAGACCTCTTTCAATAAACAACCTCTTTTTGCATAAATTATTATTATCGCCTTACTTTCAAAAACTAATATTTGGTTCAACAACAGGTGCAGGTCGTGAAGGATTACCTAAATACAATTTGGAGCAATTCATTATTCCACTTCCACCACTCCATGAGCAAGAACAAATCGTATCCAAGTTAGAAGAGTTAATGGGGTTTTGTGATGGGTTGAAGCAAAGTATTAAAGAAAGTCAAGGATATAACGAAATGTTGTTGCAACAGGTCTTGAGAGAGGCGTTGCAGGGAGAAAAAGTTTAATTATGAAAGAAAATTGGAAGTATTACCACGAGTTAGGTCATGGAATTATTGCTCATGTTTTTGATGGATATCTTACGAAATTTGAGTATCTAACTTTTGAATTAAATGACGAAAGATTTAATTCAAGAGATGAGGGTTATACATATTCTTCTCCATTAGAAAATATGAATGATATAATTCAAGTCGACATTCAAAAAGCAGTTTTGGTCGATGGTTTATATTTTTTGTCAGGTATAATTGGAGCTACTTATTCGGAAACAAAAATTGAAGAAAAAATTAGTCCTGAAAATTATAAAAACATTTTAGATTATAGAGGCTCAGATGGTGATTTTGGCATTATCAATAGAGGTAATAGACCATATGGTTGGTATTTGAATGAGTTAAAATTTTCAAATGAAAACAAAATTAATTTACACTGTAAACTATATAACATCCTTAGTAAACTTTTTATTAAACCTGAAATTCAAGCAGGAATTGAAAATCTATTTAACAAACTTATAATAAAAAATATATTATATCCTGAAGATTTTCAGGAAGTATTTGATTCGAAATTGACTGATATTTTAAAATCTGAATTATTAATTTGTTTATCTAAAGAGATATTCGGTGATATTACAAACGTCAATTACGATAAAACGTCAATCAGCATATTAAAATAAGTTAACCCAAATTGTTAGATTAAGTCATATAAATAAAATATTGTAGCTTTTGATTTGAAAGGTATAACAGATTTAGAATGTTTAATTAAGAAAATAAATTATGGAAAATGGAAAATTAGGAAGTAACTATTTTACAAGTCAATCACTTGATAGACAATTCGATTTCAATTTAACACTGATTGATTTTCATAATTTATTTAATAATGAAGTACGTGATGACAGGACTATTGCAATATTGGGAGGAACATTTTTAGAAATGTGTCTGGAGCATATTTTATATGCTTTTCTTCCTGAAGAAAAAGAAGCGAAAAAATTAATGGAATATAATCAACCATTAGGAAATTTTAGCAATAAAATTTCAATGGTCTATTGTTTAGGACTTATTGAAAACGTTGTAAGAGAAGATTTAAACTTGGTTAGAAAAATCAGAAATGAATTTGCTCACAATTTATATGCTTCTTTTGAAAATGAAAAAGTAAAATCTTGGTGTAATGGGTTAAAATGGCACAAGATTTCACTTAGTTCTAATCCTCCTATTGAAGCTACTAATCTTGATTTATTTCAAGTTGGAGTAAACACAATGATTTCTCATTTGAATGGATGTGTCAGTATTGCTCGAGGAGAAAAACGAAAAGTTAGAAATAATTTTTAAAATTAATTGGTGTCAAATAATATAAATTAATAGCATTTTGTGATAGCTTGAGAGAGTATAAAATAAAGCAAGGTTCTAAAATGTTGTTGCAACAGGTGTTGAGAGAGACGTTGCAGGGAGAAAAAGAAATAAATTAAAAATAATATGGACATTAAAAATTTTAGAAAATTAGTAAATGATAGTCCTATAAAGGATAAATTAAACAGTTTTAATGTCATTTTAAATTATCCACATCTTGATTCAAGGTTTGAATTAAAAGGAATTCAATCTATCTATAAATTTATTTATGATCAAGTTATTGGTTGGAATCATATTGAAATAATTCCTGAATATTTGGTACATTCAAAAAATCATTTCGAATCATTAAAAGCGCAATTGATTGGAATATCAGACTATTTTAAGGAAGGTAATCATAATCAACTTGATGCTAACTGGGGGCAATTTATACAGATTTTTAGTAGCTCAAAAGTACGAAGTAGAAATTTTGTTTTTTTAATCGATTCACCAGAAACTGATTTTCTAATAAAAGTAAACAGTAAAAATCTTAATTATACCCAAGGAGCAATCGACTATATTACAGATAGCCCCATAAATTTTGGTAGTGGTAAAGATTATTTTACAGGTGTTTTATTGGCTTATGAATTCAAAAACCAAACAGAATCTGAACTACTTCACAGAAGAAATAATGAAAAAATCAGTTTAGGTCATATACGAGAAAAATACAACAATCATATTGTCGAAGCAGAACAACAGCTCAATGGATACATTTCTGATGCAAAAGATAACTTAACGGGGCATTTTGAATCTATTGAATTGTTAAGAGAAGAAAAGAATAAAACTTTTGAAGATTGGTTTAAAAATACTGGAGAAGAGTTTGATAATTTTTATGCTACAGCCCAAGAATCAATAAAGAACAATGAAGATTTATATAGAGAAAAATTAAGATTAGAAGCTCCTGCTAAATATTGGAAAGACAGAGCTATAATACTCAAAACAGAAGGAAAATCATATCTAAATTGGTTAATTGGTGTATCTCTAATTGCATCTGTTTTATTATTTACTTTATTAATTTCATTAGGAACTGATTATTTTGAAAAAGCTTTTAATAATAGTATTAAAGGCATTAAATGGTCTATCATATTGATTACAATAGTTTCTCTTTTAGCATTTACTATAAAAATTTTATCAAAATTAACTTTCAGTTCATTCCATTTATCAAGAGATGCAGAAGAAAGAGAGCAATTAACACATTTTTATTTGGCACTCAAAAAAKATACAGCAATAGAACCACAAGAACGTCAATTAATTTTACAATCTCTTTTTAGTAGAGCAGATACGGGATTATTAAAAGATGATTCATCACCAACAATGCCTACAAGTATAATTGAGAAATTTTCAGGAGTTAAATAAAAAACATCTTTTATAATTAAAAAGAATAGCCGATTTAATGTTAGTCTGTGATAGTTTGCAACCAAGTATAAGAAAATCAAGAGTATAAAGAAATGTTGTTGAAACAGGTTAGAGAGGCGTTGCAGGAGGAGAAAGAAAAAATTAAAAATTAAAGTTAATCAGTTTATATGAACAATCCAGAAAGTGTAAAATTAGAAGTATTCACAATTGCATTAAAACCTGTTGCAGGATATGAAAACAATAGTTTTGAAGATTTAATCCTAAATATTCCAGGCGTTATTCCTGAAAATAACTTATTCACTGAATTTTATCAATTATTTATTAATCGTATTGATGAAGGATATACTGAAGTAAGAAACAAAGCTTTTACATTAACTACAGATGTTCAAGAGTATGGTTATAATCCTACCAATGAAATTATTTGGGGAGTTTTAAAAGGGGGATCTAAAGGGTCTGGCAAAACAAAATCACCATTAAATAACAGAGAAACCGAAGAAGATTTAAGCGGTAATGTAATTAATGATAAATACTTTTTTTATCTTCATCTACCTTTAGGAAGCAGTTCTGGATATTTGTTTTTTCAAATATATGGGGGAGAAAGTATTAGAAAAGAATTTATACAACACATAAGGGATTTATTTAGTATTAGAGGTAAATATAACAAACCAGAGCCTTCCGCTATTTTACCCGATAGTATAAGAGACGAGTTTAAAAATAACAGCAAAGTTGTAGGTCTAAGTTATCTCACAAGTACGTTATCTTCTTCTCTAACTAGCGATACCGAATTTTCTAATTTATGTAGAGAATATAATATTGAGATTTCTATTAAACCAAAAGGGGATAATAATATTCCTCCAGAAAGGATAGGTTTATTAAATAGAGTGATGTCTGGATTAACTTTTAATAATTTACCTTTATCAAGAGCTAATTCAAGAAAAGTATCATTACAAAATTTAGCATCTAAAAAAACTTCAACTTTTGAATTGGATACGAATGATGTGATGCCAAGAATTTATTTAGAAGGCAAAGTGCCATTAGATGTTAATGGAACTCCAAATTTTGTAAATTTAAAATTATTTTGTGATGATTTATTAAGAGAGTTAGTCGAAGGTGAATACACTAGAATTGCAAGAATATGATAAAAAAAATCTGGAATATTTACTTAAATGCTACTAGAAGTATTTACATTGGTGACGATAACAAAGTGAATTATCGTGAGTTAATCATTGTATATACTATAATAACAGCATTAAGTGTTTTTCTGGTTTATTACAAGCATGATAAGTTTATTGAAGACTCTAAAATTCTAGCAATGCTTTTGTCTTTATTTTCGGGCTTAATGTATAGTGTATTATTAAAAATACCTGATAAATTGACTAAACTACAGACGATAGAACCAAATAAGGATGAAACTATTAAAGAACTAAAAGAGAGAACAGAAACCAATACTCTAAACAATAGAACTTTTAATTATTTGAAGAATTTTTCATTCACTTTATCCTATTCTATTATAGTAGCAATAATGTGTATATTTTTTGTGATTGCTAGTTCTTTTTTTACTTCGCTACTAAACTTTCACTTATCAACTGTTGGATTCAATTTTGAAACAATCGACTATTGTCTAACAATAAAAGTCTGCTTAATTATTTTGTATCGTTTCTTATTTGTTTTTTTTATGTTTCAATTTTTATACTTCATCACCAAATCAGTTATTTACTTAACGGACTTTACTTTGTATGAATTTAATAATTTGAAATAAGAAAAGATATTTTAACTACTTACCGGTCAAGAGTAAATCGTAGCCTAATTGAAGTCCTTAAATTACATTTCGTGATTATTTGCAAAAACGTATAAGAAAATTAATAGTATAAAGATAAAAAAATATGGCAAAAGGAGATTATAAAAAAGAATTCGGAGGCAGTAAATCAGGATATCAAAAAGGAATCAAAGACACATTAAAAGTTATTGGTATATCTATTTTATCATTGGCTTCAATAATTATTGCAACTGTTGTTGCTAAAAAAAGATAGAATTTTAAAAATAAATTATTTTATGGCAGATTATGATTTTTCAACACTCAACAGTTCCGATTTAGAAGAACTTGTTTGTGATTTATTAAACCTAGACCAGCCTAATGGTTCAGCAATCAAATATAAAACCTTTAAAGACGGAAAAGATAAAGGGATAGATTTATTATATTCAACAGAGAAAAATCATTATGACCATGTTGGTCAAGTAAAGCATTATTACAGAACTGGATATGATGGTTTATATCAAGTTTTAAAAAACACAGAAGTAAAAAATGTTAATGCCCTAAAACCTAATAAATATATTGTTGCTACTTCGGTAGATTTGAATGTTGATAATACAGAAGCGATAAAAATTTTATTTGGAGATTATATTAATAACCTAAATGATATTTACGGGAAAAAAGATTTAAATAGATTAATTGAAGAAAATGAAGGAATATTAAATTCTCATTATAAATTATGGTTATCTGATTTTTCAATTTTAAAGAAACTATTAAGTTCAGATTTAGAATTTAGATCTTCTGCTTTTGTTGAACATGAATTAAAAAAACGTCTGAGGACTTACATTAAAACGCCATTATTCGATGAGGCTCAAAAAGCATTAGACAAAAATAAGTTCATTATAATATCTGGGGAACCAGGTGTTGGAAAAACTACTTTGGCAGAAATGCTTATCTATAAATATATTGCAGAAGGCTATAATTTATCATATATCTATGATGATATTAAAGAAGCTGAAAAATCACTAACACCGGGTAATTCTAAACAGATAATTTATTTTGATGATTTTTTAGGCAGTACTAAAGTTGAAATAAATAAAGCTAAGGGTAGTGAAACTGCATTAAGAACTATTCTTAGAAGAGTGGAAAAAATGGAGAATAAACTAGTTGTCTTTACTACTAGATCATTTCTTTTAATTAGTGCAGTTGAAGAAAGTGAAAATTTAAGACGATTTAATATAAAAGCTAAATCAAGTTTATTTGAATTAAAAGAATATGATTATATATTAAAAAAACAATTACTTATAAATCATATCGAAGAATCCGAAATTAAGGACGAGTTAAAGGAAGCATTGTGCGATAATAAAATTCAAGAATTCATTGTAAATCATACGAGTTACACACCTCGTTCAGTAGAATTTATTACTTCAGAAGATCTAGTAAATCATTTTGATGCTGATGAATTTAAAGAATTTATTTTTTCAAGTTTTGATTATCCAAATGAGATATGGAAGCATGCTTATACTGAACAAATAACAGAAGATGATAGGTTGCTTTTAAATACACTTATCAGTTTTGGAGATAATGCAAATATTACTGAACTAGAAGTTGCTTTTAATAGTAGGGTACAATATGAAATAGAAAACAATAATAAGCACAGAGAAATGTTTGCTTTTAAAAAAGCATTTCAACGTTTAGAAGGTGGGTTTATTCTATTAAAAAATGACGTTAATGTAAATTTTATTAATCCATCATTAATAGATTTTCTGGTTAAATATTTAAAACAAGATAAAGAAGAAGTTTTAAAAATAGTTAAATCGGTAAAATATGTTTCACAATTAACAGAAAGATTATTTTCATTACGCTATGATAGTAATAATGAAATACCTGAAAGTTTGGAGAAAAGATTACTTACAGATTATCAATCTTTTATAAGTGATGGTAATAGTGATTTTGATTTAATTCAATTGGCTTTGGTAATTTATAAATACATAGATAATATTGATAAAGAAGATGTTATTTGTGAAATAATTGATAGTATTACTGAATGGGAAGCACTATATGAAGATTATTCTTTAAACTCCCATTTTAAAGAATTCATGCTTGCAGTTAAAGATAATGAAAATATTAATTCTGTTTTACAAGATAGAATTGAAGAAATTGTTTCAGAACTATTTAGAGGCAAGAATGATATCAATGAAGCCATAGATCTACTTGAAGAATTAATTAAAAGTTTTGATGTTGACTTCGATAAATTAGATACAACAAATATTACTTATCATTTTGATGATTTATTTAGTGAACATATTGCAAATGAAGTTCAATGGTTATTGGATTGGATGACTTATGAAGACGAAGCGCAAGAAAAATTAGACGAAATAGAAAAACTAGTTAAACGAATAAATGATTTAGGTTTAGAATATGAAGCGAATACAGAGGAATTTGGTTTTGATTGGTATGAAGTAGCAATGGAAAATGAAATGGCAAGATTAATGGCTAAAGATGATTAATTTCAAATTTAGAAATAGTCATTATCTCATTCAGCTTCACAAAATCCTCGTTTAGTCCAAGTATTCCTAAACTCACATCTTTGTTTGCTTCATTTCGTTAATGACTATTTCCACAGCGATTATTGATTTTCTTTTTACACATCAGTAAGTCGTTAAAATTGAATGAGTTAATATTTTTATAGTAGTACACCACATAGCTCCAAATTCAGTATTTTTGCATTGTGAAGCAATCAAAAAACATAGCGAAAATTTTTCCCAAACATTTATTTTGGGATATGGATTATACGAAACTTGATCTTTCCAAAGACAAGGCTATTATTATTCCAAGAGCTTTGTATGCAACAACTCCAAAAACATTTGAAACAGATATTCTAAAATTAGAAGCACTATATTCAGCAAAAGATATTGTTAAATATTTAAAATTAACAACAGAGAATATCAGTAACAAAGTTTGTGTAAATGTGGCAAAGAGATATAATGTAAAGCCATTTCTTCGTTTTACACTTTAATTTATAAATGGCGGTTTTCAAATAACCCAAAAAAAGAAATAGGAACGCTATCGCTGACCTTTTTGCGCCCACCCAGCCAACGCTCTGCCAACGCTCCTGTGTTTTTGGGCTTCTGCCAACGCTCTAATAGCACATTGTAGCTTGTTCCGTAAACTCCACAACTACAATAAGCTACTTCCCAACGCTCGAAAGTCCAAAACCACCCCCAAGCTATGTTACATAATAAGCCATTATGGTTCAGTATGGCTGAACACCAGCCACACCGAAACCATAAGCTTATTATGTAAAATATCCCCTCCCCAACGCTCCCACCCGAAATAGGAATTGTATTTGCATTGTTTTTTGAAGATGCCATAGCTACATCGAATAACGTTTTTTAGTAAATAGAAACCCTCCATTTCACAAGAACAGTTAGGCATCCTCAAAAATCAAATTTCCCCACAAGAGTATCGTTTTTTATTTGCCAGAACGATAGTAGTAAATTGCTTTTAAGCTGTCTTGATGCTCTTCACTTCGAAGCACCAAATCAGTTGAATAGAATTTTTTATTTCAGGACAACTTACCCGGCATCAAGCCAACTTTAAAAGCAATCAGAAAAAACCCAGTCAGCAAATAAAAAACGATACCCTTGTTTCGCTACTGCCAACGCACTACGAAAGTTCAGTTGGGGGAATCTTCCATTCCCCCAAACCCCCTTGGATGCAATTTTTTTTGAAAGAATGCCACAGCATCCAATTCCAAAAGAAAACCCCTAATAAGCATTCTCTCAAAAAAAACAGCGCTGATTCCCCCTTCATCCGAATGACCTCTGACAAATTTAAAGATTAAGGCTTCCTTGCCTCCCTTTTTCTGATAAACCAACCCTTTTTTGATTGCCAAATGAAAGCTGTTTAAAGCCAATATAAGGGCAATGTATTCCGCCCACTTAAATAAAACGGTATAAAATAAAGCAAATGACCAATTGAAACTGTCAAAAACAAAAAAAGCCCCGAATTACGAAGCTTTCAATTTGATTTTTAAACTGTTTTAAGGATTTACTTTTGGTTCTTCTTCTGATTTTACAGCAGTTTGAGAAACCACAGAAATAATACTACCTCCCAGAACCAAGTAGCCAGCTACTGAAACCAATCCAACAGGCAAAGCAACTGGAGAAGCAATGATTACACCGCCAACAGATGCCAAAGCAATTCCAACAGTGCGAAGAACTTTAAACCATTTTGGAGTTGGTGCCAATGTTCTTTCTACGACATTCATATTTTTATTTTTCATATTCTTGATTTTTTAAAATTATTAATTCTATGTGTTGTACTCTTTTTTCTAAATATTCTACTTTTTGGTTCAGTAAATCATTACCACTTTTGAACTCCGTTTTGATGATTAAAGCCATTGTTTTTACTTCAATCAAATCTTTTTCCATACTCTTAAAATCAGAGTGTAATTGCTTGATGAAATAGGCTACAACCGAAAGTAACAATGTGATAAGTGTTCCAAAAAGCACCGTGATATTATTGATGTTTTCCATTATTTTGGCTTTTTAGAATTGAAAATTATTTTCAATAGTTATTGTATTCGTTTCAACCTTAGCCAGTGCAACCAATTTTGGATAAATCATTTTATAAGCTGAAATACTTTGAGAAACTTGATAATTACCATCAACAAATTGAAAACCAAAACCGCAAAGCGGACAGCCTGCAGTTTCTTTGATGCTGTTTCCAGTATGGATATACACAAAACTAAAATTGGGTAAACCCGTAATCTCAATCATTCCTTCGTGAAGTTTTCCAAAAGCTTTTTTGTAATCCACATTTTTAGCTCCATAAGTATTTAGTTTTAAACTAAAAACACCTTTTGGAATGGCAGTTTCTGAAGCTATTTTTACTTCTCTTATTTTATCTTCTAATAAATAACATTGAAAGATTCCGTTGATATACAACTGGCTCAATGTACTTTCTTTGCCCTGGGCAACTCTTATTATTTTAGTTTCCATAATTATGATAGATTGGAGTTAAAACAAGAAATCCCCCAATTAGATTGAGGGATTTTTTGGTTTTGTTTCTAAAATGCGTCCTCGACTTTCAAACAACTACCACTTGAAAACAAGTAATAATTTGGTCCTACTTGTTGGTAAAACTCAATTCCGATACACTGTAAAACAGTTGTATTTGCCGTTGGAACAACTCCACCAGGTAAAGTTGCTGATATTGTTGTAGCAGGAATTGGAGCGTACAAGTCCAAGAAACCACTGAATTGAATATCGTTTACTTCATTCAAATCAGCATCCATAGGATCATAACTGTTTGTAGTAGCATTATATTCAAAATCACTCACTACAGAAAGTGAAGTAATCAATCGGAAGTGAGTGGTTCCAGATGGAGCACTAACCAAATTCGCAGGATTAAAGTCAGGAATTACAAATTCGCAACTTGCTCTGTCAGGAGTGTGAGTTAATGAGTAAGGAGCATTGAAAATACCAGTTAAGGAAATGTTTTTGTTAAATTCAAATCCTTTTAGATAATTGCGTTGAGTAGAGATTTCAATTTTACGATACCCTCTGGCTTCGGTTTGATCTTCCAAGTTGATTTTCTTCATTATAGAAGTTAATCTTCCTGTTACTTGACTGTCTGACATTTGCTTCATTATTTGAGATAAGCCAGTTCGAACAGATTTCCCTGCTTTGGCACAAGCTCCAAATTCGTTCATATTCTCACGAGTTCTCTCAAATTCAGGAGCAGTTAACACTTGGTCACCCGAAGGTCCGCCAACCATACCAGCGAAAAAACCTTCTTGTCCTTTAATTTTGAAGTGTCGGATATCTCCAAGAGTTCCAACATACTTGATAACACCTTTTTGTCTTGCCATTTTTTCTAATTTTTTAAAGTTAATATTTGCTTGCAATTGCAGTGTCAAAGTTCAATGATTATCTTTGATTATCAATAACTTAAATAACTGTAAATCAATGCAATACAAAGCAAAAGCACCGTTCATAGTGGAAACCCATTGGCAAATTGAGGAAGTCCTTGACGGAGACAGCATCATCATTTGCAATCTTTTCACTCAAATGAAAAAAGAGATCCGACTTTATGGCTTGGATGCGCCAGAAGTGAAGATTAATAGGAAGATGAAAGAGGATGAGGAGAAAAGCAGTTTACCTGCCGAATTACTGCTTCAATTTGGTTTGCAATCCTTACACTTCGTTTTGTCGGTTGCACCGCCTAAAACGATTGTAACTATCATTACAGAACAGGAAAATTATTATGACTACTGGAACAGGCAATTAGGGTATGTAATTTTGCCTAGTGGATTATGCTTAAATGAATTACTTTTACAAAATGGGTATGCTAAAGCAACTCATCAGTATTATTGTGGCAAGCTTGCAGAATATCAAATGATGAACCGCCAAGCACAGCTCAATGGTATTGGGATCTATAGTCAAGTAAAAGTATTCTGATTTGTTGTACTTATGTTGTACTAATTGATTTTAAAAAAGAGTGAATACCAATAAATATACTCCTTTACAGGCGTTAAGAAGATATATACAAGTTATGGGCAATTATAAAAACTAACAATGAAGAGCTTATTTATACTTTTTACAACATTTTTCACAGCAATATTATTTGGACAAACTGAGCAAAGTAAAAAATTATCTGACTTTTTACCTAAAGGATATGTGATTTCTGAAAAAGTAAATGGAGATTTGAATAAAGACGGCATAGAAGATATTGTTCTGATTATCAAAGGTACAGATAAAAACAAAATTATTAAAGATGAATATCGTAGCGAATTAGACCGAAACCGAAGAGGTATTATAGTTTTCTTCAACAAAAAAGACTATTACGAATTGGCTTCAAAAAACTATGATTGTTTTTCGTCCGAAAACGAAGATGGTGGTGTATATTTTCCTCCAGAGCTATCAGTTGAAATAAAAAAAGGCAACTTGTGTGTACACTATGGACACGGTAGATATGGATATTGGAAATATACATTCAGATTTAAAAACTCAGATTTTGAGTTAATTGGTTATGACGGAAGCAATGGTGGTGCTGTAATTGAGAGTGAAACAAGCATTAATTTTTTAACTAAAAAGAAACTTGAAAAGGTAAATGTAAATAAAAACGCTGAAGGTGGAGATGAAGTTTTTAAACAAGTATGGAAAAATATAAACATAAATAGACTTATCAAATTATCCGAAATTGTTGATTTTGACAAATTCGAAATACCTGATGAATAAAAAATAACTGCCCATAACAGCTACAACGGATTTAGGCAATTGGCTTAATGGAAAGTTGGTTTTGTATTTGGGATGATTTGGCAAATCCGAAGAATGGGCTTAATTTAGTCTCAAACCCGCTGTAATACCAAAACGTTAACAATAATCATATACCAACACGAAACAAACACATTCATATGAAAAAACTCTTAACAATTTTAGCTTTTACAATTTTGACAACATTTGCATTTGGACAAACTGAAAAAGCAACTTACAAAACTGCGGTTGATATTTTTGAAGAAAATTATAACTCGGACGATTTTGATGCGATTTTTGCAAATTTTTCGACTGAAATGCAAAACACATTACCTATTGATAAGACAAAAGATTTTTTTAATGGACTAAAACAACAAGCAGGAAAAATCACTAAACGAGAATTTGTAAATTACGAACAGACTTATGCTTCCTATAAAACTACTTTTGAAAGAGTCTTATTTGCTGTAAATATATCTGTAGATGATAATTCAAAAATTAACGGATTTTTTGTAAAGCCATTTAAAGAAAGTTCTCTTCCAAAACTTGAAAAAAATAAAACTAAATTAATTTTACCCTTCAAAGAAGAATGGACAGTAATGTGGGGTGGTGACACCAAAGAATTAAACTACCACGTTGAAAGTGAAGCACAGAAAAACGCTTTTGATTTAATAATTACTGACAAAAAAGGAAAATCTTACAAAACAGACAAAAAAACAAATGAAGATTATTATGCTTTTGGCAAAGATATAATTGCGCCTTGCGATGGAGAAATTGTTTTGGCCGTTGATGGAATCAAAGACAATGTTCCAGGGATTTTAAATCCTATTTATATACCAGGAAATACTGTAATAATAAAAACTACAAACAACGAATATTTATTTTTTGCTCATTTAAAACAACATTCAATTGTAGTTAAGCAAGGGCAAAAAGTAAAACAAGGGCAACTTTTGGGACTTTGTGGTAATTCTGGAAATTCTTCCGAGGCACATTTGCATTTCCATATACAAAATGTTGAAGATATGAATTCAGCAACTGGAGTAAAGTGTTATTTTGAAAACATAATTATAAACGGGCAAATAAAAAAAGATTATTCGCCAATTCAAAACGAAAAAATTCAAAACGAAAAAAAATAACTACTACGAACAGCAAGAGTTTCGCTGCGTTCGTTGCACGAACAATGAAATTACGGCTCTAAGTCTCCCGATTTGCCACACAAGCTAAGCACATAACACAAATCCACAATCGAAGTCCTTGCGGAGAACGAAGCAATCTCCAATATCAAAAGCAAACTCCAACAAATCATTAGAGCTGAAATTATAAATGTGATTAGCTACGCTCTGTTCACTTCGTTCGGGTATTTCGTTCCTCGCAATGACTCAATTAATTGTATTCTTTCATAAAACTCATCATATTTCCAACTTTCATAAAATAATTCTCAAAAAAATTTGCGTAGTTACTTAACTACACTTATATTTGTAGTCAAATAACTTCACGATGAATTTAAGAAGAGACGTTTTTCAGGCAATTGCCGATCCCACACGCAGGGCAATACTGATGCTGGTAACCACACAATCGATGACGGCAGGAACAATTGCATCCAATTTTGACACGGCAAGACCAACGGTTTCTAAGCATCTCCAAATTTTAACCGAATGTGAACTGCTCACAGCCGAACAAAGCGGAAGGGAAATTTACTACCATCTGAATGCACAAAAAATGAAAGAGATAGCCGACTTTATCGAGCCTTTCCGAAAAATGTGGGACGACCGATTTAATAAATTGGAAGACATTATGAAGAATTATAAACCAAAGGAATAATAGCCATGGAACTAAAAACAAAAATCAATGCCGTTGACGGCAAGCAGGAATTAGTAATCACAAGAGCATTTGATCTGCCTTTGGAATTACTGTTCAAAGCCTATGCAGAACCCGAAATTGTCGAGCAGTGGATGGGAACGAAAGTGCTGAAACTTAAAAATAAAAACCATGGCAGTTACCAATTTGAAACCACTGACCCAAAAGGAAACAAACACGAATTTAACGGAACGATCCATGAGTTTGTCCTTAACGAAAAAATCACAAGAACATTTGAAATGAGCAATACACCTTTTGGCGTTCAGCTTGAATTTTTAAAGTTTGAAAAAGTGACCGACAGTACCAGTAAACTTACTATGCATGTGGTTTATAAATCAGTTGAAATAAGAGACCAGATTTTGAAACTGCCATTCGCACAAGGAATAAACATGGCACATAACCGCCTCCAGGAAATCGTAAACCAATTAAAATAATATATCATGACAAAAAGAAACAAAATAATTTATTGGACAGCCACAGCACTTCTGTCTATTGGCATGTTAGGAAGCGGCATATCACAGCTGCTGCACACCAAAGAAATGAACGAACTTATTGCCCATACTGGCTATCCGATGTATTTTATGAACATTATCGGCGTTTGGAAAATTCTTGGAGTTATCGCTATTTTAATTCCAAAAAACAAACTCTTAAAAGAATGGGCATACGCAGGATTCTTTTTCCTGATGACAGGCGCATTATTTTCGCATTTGGCAATGGGCAATGCTGGGAAAGCAATTTTTGGACCACTTTTTCAGACCATTTTCATAATAGTTTCTTGGAATTTTAGACCTGCGGACAGAAAGTTAACTGTTGCAAACTAAAATTCCAGACAAAACCCGCTCTGTATTCTCACTACTTTGCAGAGCGGGTTTATTTAAACTCCCTAAAAGAACCTCTTTAAAGCGGAAATCCAAAAATTTAGATAATCTTATTGTCTATGACAAAAGAAAGGACTTCTGCGAAATTTTTCACCTCAAAAATTTCGAAAATTTTTCTTCTGTAATATTTTATGAAATCAGGAGAAACAAACATTTTTTCCTCAATCTGATTTATCGTTAACCCTCGAGTAGTTTCCCTGAATCGTGTGCAAAAACACAATCCCCATTGCTAGACTATAACTATTTTAGTTAATGTGACTAGCTAACGCCTGAGCGTTTTGTTCCTCTCAATAAAGCTCTGATGGGGATATTCCAGCTAAGTCAAAACTCTTTTACCATGCACCTCCTCTGCAACCAAAGATCTCACTGGTTTTTGGCATTAAAAACAACATTCCAACTTAAAATTCCTTTCACAAAATAATCTTCAAAATTATTAGCAATTATTATAATAAAAAACCTATAACCATATAAAAATAAAAGAATATTTCAACAAAACTACTCATAAATACTAAACAATCGATTACAATTTATTATTTTTTATGATAAATAAAAAAAATAATACATCAAAMAATTAACCATAAACACGTATAAAACCTAATATTTTAGTCTTTTTTTTACGATTAACAAAATTTATTCAAAATTATATGACAAATTTTTAATCAAGATAAAATAAATTATATACATTTGTGTAATCGATTGCAAAACAGTTATATACTACAAAAATGTTAATCGTTAACAAAAACCAATTAAAAACCAAAAAAACCAAATTATGAAAAAACTTTTATTTTACCTGATCGCCTTGTTGGCCTCGACCCAAATCTGGGCACAGTCCGTTACTATTAATGAATCGTCAGGATGGCTAGAATCTGCCTTTGTAAAATGGACTCCCGTTTCTGGAGCCGGCAGCTACAATGTATATTACACCGGTGGCGGTGAAACCAACAAAAAAATTGACACACAACTTATCCGTAGTTATGGTTCTTATTATCGTGCTGATGTACCTGGACTTGCTGCGGGTTCTTATACTCTTACTGTAAAACCCGTTATTTCAGGAAATGAAGGCACCGGGACCACAACAGGCAATTTAACCGTTGTGGCTCAAGACCGTAATGGTTTCGCTTTTGACAGCGGCCGAATTCCTGGAGGATATAAAGCCAATGGGACTCCAAAAGACAATGCCGTAATTCTTTATGTTACCCAAAATACCAAAAACACAATTTCAATAAATATCACTGGCGCCAGCACAAATCCTTGTGTCGGCTTGCAAAATATTTTGTATGCTATTAAAAAGGGACAAGACACCCGTCCGTTTATCATTCGTTTGATTGGAAATATTACCGATATGTCTGTAATGGAAGGCGGAGATATTGTTATTGAAAATTCAAATAATGCATCATCCTACCTTACTCTGGAAGGCGTTGGTACAGATGCAGTTGCCAATGGCTGGGGCGTTCGTCTTAAATCGGCATCTAATATCGAAGTCAGCAATATCGGAGTTATGAACTGCAATAGTACGGCAGGAGACAATATTGGAATGCAGCAGGATAATGATCACATTTGGGTTCACAATTGCGATTTGTTCTATGGCGATGCCGGTAGTGACGCTGACCAAATAAAAGGCGATGGGGCATTAGACAATAAATCATCAACTTATATAACATTGGCTTATAACCACTTTTGGGATAGTGGAAAAGCCAGTCTTTTAGGCTTAAGCGAAGGAACTACAACCGGTTTATATATTACTTATCACCATAACTGGTTCGATCATTCTGATTCTCGTCATCCAAGGGTTCGTTACTATTCAGCACACATTTACAACAACTATTATGACGGAAATTCTAAATATGGAGCAGGATCTACATTAGGTTCCTCATTATTTATGGAAGGAAATTTTTTCCGCAATTGTAAATACCCTATGCTTACTTCTAAACAAGGCACTGATATATTTTATGATTCTACAGGCACTTTTTCTGGTGAAGCTGGAGGAACAATTAAAGCATTTAACAATACAATGACTGGTCAAACGCGCTATGTTCCATACAATGCCACTAATTATCCTGTTGAATTTGATGCTATTGAAACTGCAACCAGAGGCGAAGTTATCAGCAGCAGCATTAAATCGAAACTGGGAGCCAATTCATACAATAACTTTGATACCAATACTGCATTCTATGTTAAAAATTTGGTGATAGATCAGCCTGCAGCTGCTCAAACTAAAGTAGTTCAATACGCAGGACGTGTTTCTGGCGGTGATTTAAAATGGACTTTTGACAATGCCGTAGATGATGCATCATCACTTGTGATTACAGCATTTAAGTCTGCACTTACCAATTATAGCACAACATTAGTTTCAGTACAAGGAGAAACTACACCCGCAGGCAGCCAGACACTAACTTCAACTGCCAATAACAATCAGACAGTAACTAGCGGTACTGCGATTGGATCAATTGTTTTCACCTGGGGTGGAGATGCAACCGATGCAACCGTTACTGGATTACCTGCATCAGGAATTAGTTTTGTAAAAAACACTACAGCCAAAACAATAACTATATCAGGAACTCCAACAGCTACTTTATCATATTCCATTAGCACAACAGGTACCGCAGGCACGCCTGCAACTGGATCAGGAACCATCACGGTTACAGCATCAGGTACTCAAACACTAACTTCAACTGCCAACAATAACCAAACAGTAACGAGCGGCACTGCGATTGGCTCAATTGTTTTCACTTGGGGCGGAACTGCAACCGATGCAACAGTGACTGGATTACCTGCATCAGGAATTAGTTTTGTAAAAAACACTACAGCCAAAACAATAACTATATCAGGAACTCCAACAGCTACTTTATCATATTCCATTAGTACTACCGGTACAGGAACATCGGCAACTGGATCGGGAACTATAACAGTTACAACGGCTTCTTCCGGCAATGAAATACATAATTTCACAACATCAGGAAAAGTTAGTTCATTCTATACCATCACAGGAAATATGAATTCTACTGACGGATCAGCAACATATAATGGTTTGACATTGACAAAGCGTTTAAAAATAGAATCAAGCACGTCTATAACTTTTACAACGACGGCAGCATCAACATTGACTTTGGTGTTTGATCCTACTTTTACTGGGACAATTAAAATTAATGACATATCCTACACTGCTTCAGCAGGAATAGTTAGTGCTTCACTTGCATCTGGTGCAAATACTATACTAAAAGGTTCTGTTGCAAACCTATTTTATATTGAAACTAAATACAATACTACATTACGTACTGCTCAAAAAACTAAAGCAGTACAAAGTACCGAAGCCACAAACTTGGTTTTGTATCCAAATCCAGTAACAAACCAATTAAACATAACTCATTCTGACCAGAAAATAGAAAGCATTATGATTTATAATATGATGGGAACATTAGTTAAAAGTTCAAACAATGCTGAACCTATCGATGTAAGCAATCTTAGTATCGGAAACTATTTAGTAAAAGTGACTACAGATAAAGAGACATTCGTTAAAACAATTGCTAAAAGATAAAACAGAATAAAAATCACAAAATAGCCTCTCTTAAAAAAACTAAGAGAGGTTATTTCATTTTAATGTCAAGTCCTGAAATAGCGATACACAAAAAAGCATCCTACGGAAGTATCTCAAAAAATGCGTTATATCCTTCCTAAGTTTAGATAATCTTATTGTCTATGGCAAAAGAAAGAGCTTCTGCGAAATTTTTCACCTCAAAAATTTCGAAAATTTTTCTTCTGTAATACTTTATGGTATCAGGAGAAACAAACATTTTTTCTGCAATCTGATTTATCGTTAACCCTTGAGCATATAATCGAAGCACTTCCAATTCTTTGTCTTTGAGTTTAGATTTTTCTTTGGCAATCCAAACTTCTTTTGCCAAATCCAATTCCCACAAAACTGCTGAACCTTCTTTATTTATTGTAACGTTCCCAGCTTTTTGGTTATGTGAAATAGAAACGATGCACAATGATTTCCAAACAGCTCCTTTTTCGTTTAGAAAAAGCGGTGTCAATTTATGATTAATGAGAATGGGCTTATCGTATTTTCCCTTTAAATGAAAATCATACGAAATGCTGTATAATTTTCTCTCATCATCGTTTGGCAATTTATCATAAAAATCAAATCCTGCATTGTTTATTAAATTTAGTAACACCAAATCATCTTCGGGAACATTCCTGAAATAGAATTCATAGCCCATTTCAAGCACTTCTTCGGGAGAATAACCGCATAAAAATAAAGGATTACTCGAAACATACTCGAATTTAATCCCCTCATAATCTATTACATAAACACTCTGATAAGTCATCTTTGCAAAAGATTTTACCACTTCCAGATAATTGCTGAACTGAAGCTTATCCGCATCGGATACTGCCTTTATTTTGTTTCTGCTGAGTAAGGAATGCTTTTCATTTTCCATTTTATAAAAATAGTAAAAACTACACAAAAGTGTAAAGTGAAATTAAAAACGATTGGCTTTTTTTGTACAGCACTTTAACTTTTTTATCATGAAGAAAAAATCTTTGTCTGAATCCAGTTTAGAAGAACTGCTTAAGAATAAAAAAACTCTAAAAGCAACAATAATTAGCTTTGGAATTCTATGGTTAATTGTCTTCGTTATTATGATAATTATATCAAAATACAATTTGCTCACTATTTTTTTCCCTTTAGCCATTGTCACAATTATCCCAGCTTACAGCTACATCGAAGATCTAAATTCGGAAATTAAGAGACGTAATTCTCAGGAGAGTTAAAGATTGAATCTTTTTTAATTTACCACAGATTAAATGGATTATCACTGATTAATCTGAGTGAATCTTTTTAATCTGTGGTTAAACATTTTAAATGCTAAAGCAAAGTTTTAACTTTTTCTGTTACCAATAAACGAACTGTAAAAATTATTAGAATAAAAATGAACTGTAAAAACTGTAATAACGAAGTAAATCATAACTTTTGTCCAAACTGCGGACAACCTTCAAAACTGAAAAGGATTGACGGACATTATATTGCTCACGAAATTGAACACGTTTTACATTTTGAACGCGGCATTTTATTCACCGTTAAAGAACTTTTTATAAATCCAGGACAAAACATTAGAAATTATATATCAGAAAATAGAAGCCGCCTTGTAAAACCAATTATTTTTATAATTTTAACGTCCCTGATTTATACTCTTATAAGCCATTTTTTTCATATTGAAGATGAATATATAAAATATGAAGGATTAGAAAAATCTGCATTTGTCAAAATTTTAGGGTGGCTGCAGGCAAATTATGGATATATGAATATTTTGACAGGAACATTTATTGCGGTTTGGCTAAAAGTATTTTTTAAAAAATATGGTTATAACTTTTTTGAATTGCTCATCATGTTATGTTTTATATTAGGAATTTCAATGCTGATTTTTGCTTTTTTTGCAATTATCGAAGGAATTTTACACGTCAAATTATTAAACATTGCAGGAATGATGAGTGTGATTTATTTAGTTTGGGCAACAGGTAATTTCTTTGAAAAAAAGAAATTACCTAATTATTTCAAAGCATTAATTTGCTATTTATTAGGAATGATAACATTCTTCATTTTAATATTTGCAATAGGAATAACAATTGACATAATAACAAAACATTAGAAAAATATGGAAAACAAGAAAATACCATCATTTGCTTTTGGTGTAATAGCAATCATTTTAGGATGGACTTTGTTAAAACATTTAGACTTTGAAAATCTAAGCTTTCAGAAACCGCTGTTAGACGCTCTATACCTGATAATTTTTGTATTCTCAATTTACGCTCTAATAAAAAACTACAAAAATCGAACTAAAAAATAAAAAAAAATACACAATCAAAGTCATCGCTAGAAACGAAGCAACCTCACTAACAAAAGCAAATCCAGTAAATCATCGAAACAGTGTTTTTCGTATTAATTTATATATTTGAAGAAGTAATAAAAATCAGCGCTATCGCAAAAGACAAAACTTTAAAAAAGAAATTAATATGAAAAAAGGATTTTACTTGATGCTTTTAATGTTTTTTTGCGGATGCAATTCATTTAATGGAAATTCCTTAGAAAATTTAATTAAACAACCCGAGACCAAAGAGCTAAGCGGCAATTGGAAGCTAGACCAAATTAGCTACACAGCAATGCTTCGCTATAGTTACAGATGCAATGATGTTCAATTAACATTGAACGAGGATGGAAGTTTTGAAACAGAAAATTTCCCTAACATAATGAATGATTTAACTACAGAACAATATGCCGATTGTCAAACAATTCAAGGTAAATGGAGCATCGAAAAAAGATTTTCAATTGAGAGAAATGGTCAATACTTTTAAAATTTGACGAAACTCAAATTTATGATGAAAACAATTTAATCCTTTTTGATTTATACATGCAAAATAAAAAACTGATTTTAAGACATTCATTTGAAAACTATAATGATACTGATTCAGATGATAGATTACAATTTTTTAAAATATAGAACTGCTTCGCAGAATTGCATAATTTTGTAATGCATTAAATAACTGGATTTTTTGATATCAAACTATGAGTAATACATTTTCTGACAGCAGCCAAATTGGAATGGTATCCACTTTTTCTGAACTTGTAAATAAGAATTTTAAGGGAGAAATGAATGCACTGTGCTGGTACAGAAATTTGGAAGGCAATTTTAAAGAGATTGTAGATAAACTGCAAATAAAAGAAAATATAACTGAAGTTTATCCTAAAGATTTATTATCACTCCAATTATCAGAAAAGGGAAACATAGCAAGGAAAATTATCTTAAATGATTTACAATTATTAGCCGATTTCGGAGCTTCTCCCTCTCTTAATTTACTTAAATGTTATGAACGGGATGATGAATTTGATTTCATATCTACTGATGTGTATTCGTATCATGTTGATCGTTCACCCATTGCAACGGATACCTTTTTATGTACATATCATGGAGTCGCAAGTGATATTATTTCTAATGAACAAGCGGAGCAAAAAATTCTAATTCCTGAAATTCGAAAAAAGCTTAAAGAGCTGCATAACGGATCATCAGAGGAATTTGACAACTTTTTAAAGGAAAATTATTTTGATTTGCATTATCAGGTGCAACCCCATGCAGTGCCTATTAATTTAGGAATAGGACATCTTTGGCGCCTGGCGGTGGATCATCCAAAACAACAGGTACTGCCTTGTATTCACAGAGCACCAATAGAAAATGAAGGAGAATATCGTTTGTTGTTGATTTGCTAAAAAAAAAATGAAATTACATTTCGTGACTGAGAAATGTTTTTCCCACTCTCCTGTTCCATAAAGTCTCCAAGCTCCTGAACACATTTTTTAAACAAAAAGCCAAGTTGTAAAAATTTGTTCTTTTTTCTTGGTTTTTAAGATAGTACCTTCGCCCCAACTGAATAAAAATTTCATTTCAATACCAATTTCTAAATTCCTAATTTGCGCCTTCAAATAAGAAGGAGAAAATGAAGGTCTGTATTGCCGAAAAACCAAGTGTAGCACGCGAAATCGCATCCGTTTTGGGAGCCAATACCAAACACGATGGGTATTACGAAGGCAACGGTTATGCTGTTACCTACACTTTTGGACATTTATGTACCCTAAAAGAACCCAACGATTACAAACCGCATTGGAAAAGCTGGGATTTGAACAACCTGCCCATGCTTCCCGAAAAGTTTGAAACCAAAGTTGTTCAGAATTCGGGGATTCAAAAACAGTTTAAAATTGTAAAAAGCCTTTTCGACAAAGCAGAGCTAGTTATCAACTGCGGGGATGCAGGACAGGAAGGAGAACTCATTCAGCGCTGGGTCATGAACGAAGCCCAATACAAAGGCGAGGTACAGCGCTTGTGGATTTCATCCCTAACCGCCGAAGCCATCAAAGAGGGTTTTGAAAACCTGAAACCATCTGCCAATTACGATAATTTATTCTATGCAGGTTTTTCCAGAGCAATTGGCGACTGGTTACTCGGCATGAATGCCACTCGGTTGTACACCGTAAAACACGGCGGTTATAAACAAGTCCTGTCTATAGGGCGCGTACAAACTCCAACGCTAGCAATGGTTGTGGAGCGATTCAAAGAAATCGAAAATTTCAAACCTCAGCCCTATTGGGAATTACAGACATTGTACAGAGAAACACTTTTCAGCTATGAGGAAGGACGCTTCCTGAAAAAAGAAGACGGTGAAATTCTAGCCAATAAAGTCAAAGAAAGTGAGTTCGAAATTGTTTCAGTCGATAAAAAGAACGGAAACGAATATGCCCCGAAACTGTTTGACTTAACAGGTTTGCAAGTATACTGCAATCAAAAATTTGGTTTTTCGGCAGATGAAACACTAAAAATTGTCCAGACTTTATACGAACAAAAAGTAGTCACCTATCCCAGAGTCGATACAACTTTTCTACCGAATGATATATATCCGAAAGTACCTGGAATTCTGCAAAAATTGACTAATTATGCCGAATTGGCTCAACCGCTTTTAGGAAAAAAGATTAAAAAATCGCCTAAAGTTTTCAACGACAAAAAAGTAACCGATCACCATGCGATTATCCCAACAGGAGTACAATCCAATTTACAATACAATCAGCAACAGGTTTATGACATAGTTGTAAAACGCTTTATTGCTGTATTTTATGATGATTGTTTGGTTGCCAATACGACAGTAATCGGAAAAGCAGCCGATGTCACTTTTAAAACCACCGGAAAAGAAATCTTAAAAAAAGGATTCCGTGTCGTTTTTGAAGACCCAAACGCCAAAGAAAAAGAAGCCGATTTATTACCCAGTTTTATTGTGGGCGAAAAAGGACCACATGAACCTTCATTTTTACAAAAAGAGACCAAACCGCCCAATCAGTTTACGGAAGCAACTTTACTGCGCGCCATGGAAACAGCAGGAAAACAGGTTGACGATGAAGACCTGCGCGAACTGATGAAAGAAAACGGTATTGGGCGTCCATCAACTCGGGCGAATATTATTGAAACGCTTTTTAAACGCCAATACATTATTCGGAACAAAAAACAGGTTTTGCCAACACCTACGGGAATTCAGCTTATTGATACGATCCAGAATGAATTAATAAAATCGGCAGAACTGACAGGTTCTTGGGAAAAGCAGCTGAAAGATATTGAAAGGGGAACTTTTACCGCCGGCGCATTCATTAAAAACATGAAACACATGGTCGAAGCTTTGGTTACTGAAGTACGAAGCGAAACTACCCGCGCCAATATTTCACATGCCGAAACTGTGCAAAAACAAGCAGTAACAATTGAAAAAAAGAAAGCTACAGGAATTTTGGCAGAAGTTTGTCCAAAATGCCAAAAAGGAAATCTGATAAAAGGGAAATCGGCTTACGGATGCAGTGAATATAAATCGGGCTGTGATTTTGTACTGCCTTATGTTTTTGCAGGAAAAAAGATTTCCGAAAGTCAATATTTGCGGTTAGTTCAAAAAGGTTCGACTGTAAATTTGAAAGACTTTAAAACCGATTCCGGAACAGTTGAAGGCTTAATCCGTTTTGAAGAAAATTTCAAACTCAAATTAGAACCAAAGAAAATAGCAGTAAAAACAGCTCCTGATACTTTGACTTGCCCGAAATGCAAAAAAGGAACAATTATAAAAGGCAAAACCGCTTATGGCTGCGCTGATTATAAATTGGGCTGTGATTTTAGAGTCACTTTTGATGTGGTCAGAGAAAAACTGAAAGATCAAAAACCTACCAAGGAATTAGTTTATTCGATTTTGAATGGAAGCAAAAATGATCGCTGATTTCTGATTTTAGATATTATAAACTTCTTAAATCAACAATCTACTATTTATTAATCAAAAATCGTTAATCTGAAATCAAAAATCTTTCTATTTTATTTTTCATAAATTAGCATTTCAAAATAACATCAAACAGTTACGCCCATGTTCCAAAAAACAACTTTTATATTGCTTTTGCTAGCCATTGTTTCCTGTAAAAATCAAGAAGCAAACGAGAAAGATAAATTAAAATCAGCCAACTGGTTATTGGGTAAATGGGAAACCAAAACTGCAGAAGGTATTCTTTCAGAAAATTGGAAACAGCTTAACGACAGTACTTTTCAAGGCGAATCCTTTTTTATTAAAAACAAAGATACTTTACATTTTGAATCCATAATATTACAGCAAAAAGGAGAAGAACTATTCTACAACGCTACGGTAAAAGGGCAAAACGATAACAAAACTGTTCCTTTTAAAATGACTTCCGTAACAAAAAAACAGCTGGTTTTTGAAAATCCAAAACACGATTATCCGCAAAAAATAACATACAGCCAAATTAGCAAAGACAGCCTTGTCGCATCTATTTCTGGTGTACAGATCGGAAAACCCAGTGCGGAAAAATTTGGGATGAAAAAATCTGAAACACCAAAATAACAATCTTTACCTCATCAAAAAACAAACCTTGTCTTATAACGGCAAGGTTTTTTTATGCCCTAAAACTTTAAAAAACAAATCATCAAACATTAATTTATATTTAATCTAAATAAATCCTGTTAAATAAAGTTAAATATTTATATTTGCACTGTTTTTATTTATTCTAAATAAAAATTATTAAAAATCTTTATTCCTAAATCTATGAAATATTTGAATCAAAAATTACCCAAGATTACATTACTGTCATTACTTCTTGTTCTATTTACAGCAACAGCCTTTGCCCAAGGTACAGGAAGCATCAAAGGAACTGTTGAAACCAGTGACAACAAACCTGCCGAAGGAGTATCTGTCACTTTAAAAGGATTAAACAGAACAGCCATTGCCGATAATAATGGAGTTTTTACAATTAAAAACGTACCATCCGGCAGTTATAACTTAATTGTAACATTAGTTGGTTATAATGACGTTGAGCAAAACGTAACAGTAACATCTGGTGAAACAGCAACTATAAATATCAATCTTTCCTTGTCTAATAACGAATTGAACCAAGTGGTCGTTTTAAGTAATAAAAGTGTTTTCAAAACCAATAGAATTTCATCCTCCCTACGCTTGCAGTCCCCTATTATAGAAATTCCGCAAAACATCCAAGTGGTAACAGGAAAGCTTATCCAGGATCAGCAAATCAACAGCATGCTTGAAGGCGTAACGCGCAATGTGAGTGGGGCTACACGTGTAGAGCATTGGGATAATTATGCCAATATCACGATGAGAGGCAGCCAAGTTGCTGCTTTTAGAAATGGTATGAACGTAAGTACTACTTGGGGTCCGCTAACGGAAGACATGAGTATGGTAGAACGCATCGAATTTGTAAAAGGCCCTGCAGGATTTATGCTGTCTAATGGAAATCCTAGCGGTTTTTATAATGTGGTAACCAAAAAACCTAGCGGAAGAAACAAAGGAGAGGCAAGTTTGTCTTTGGGCAGTTTTGGTATGTATAGAGGAACCTTGGATTTAGATGGTAAATTGACCAAAAACGGAAAACTTTTGTACCGTTTCAATGTGATGGGCGAAAAGAAAGACAGTTACCGTGATTTTGATTTTAACGACCGTTATACTTTTGCACCCGTATTGAAATACTTATTTACAGACAAAACTTCTGTAACGTTAGAATATACGCAACAATTTTCTAAAGTAAATGCAATTGGAAGTAACTATGTTTATGCAAAAAACGGTTATGAAGAATTACCAAGAAGCTTTACTACATCAGAAAAAGAATTAGATCCTACACAAATGCTCGAAAGAAGTCTTTTGGGAATTGCAGAGCATAAATTCAATGACAAATGGAAAATTACAGCCCAAGGTTCATACCTAAACTACGAGCAGGAAGGAATGTCATTATGGCCAGCTGGTTTTGATCCTAACAATGATGCCATTCTTAAAAGAGCCGGCGGAAACTGGGATATTTTAGGAAAAATATATGTTGGACAGGCATTTGTAAACGGTCAGGCTCAAACCGGATCGGTTTCGCACAAAATATTATCAGGATTAGATATCAGTGATAAAACATACTATCATGACTGGTCACAATCTTTTACTTTACCTGATTTGGACATTTACAATCCTGTTCATGGCATACCTGCATCACCTACTTTTGACAGAAGTAAAAACATAAAAGACAGAGGCGTAAAATATTACAATAATTACAAAGGCTTTTATGCACAGAATGAATTAGGATTTTTAGATAATGACCTTCGTTTAACATTGGCAGGAAGATATACTATATTAAAAGCTGGTGATGCTTATAATAAAGATTCAAAAAACGAAAAACTCACACCCCGTATTGGCCTGAGTTATTCTATTGACAAAAATACATCGGCCTATTTTGTAAGGGATGAGTCTTTTACAGAAAATTATGGAAGCGATTGGCAGGGGAAAAGTTTTAATCCTCAAACAGGAACCAACTTAGAATTAGGTTTTAAAAGAGACTGGCTAAATGGAAAATGGAATTCTACGTTTGCAGCCTATCAAATTGCCACAGACAATGTACTTACATTCGATGCTGAACATTCWTCAGGATCTATGCAATACAGCAAAGAAAATGGACAACAAAAAGTAAAAGGTTTTGAGGCTGATATTAGAGGTGAAATCTTTAAAAATTTAGACATTGTTTTAAACTACGCTTTTACAGAAGGGAAAACGACAAAGGATACTGACCCAAATATGGTAGGAAATCAAATTCCCGGAAGTACAAGACACATTCAAAACACTTGGATAAATTACAAAGTGGATAACGGATTACTGAACGGATTTGGTGTTTCATTAGGATATCAATATCAGGTAAAAAGAGCGCCTTGGTACATTTCGCCTGATAACACTAATACACTTCCTGATTATTTCCGCTTAGATGGCGGCTTGTCTTACCAAATAAAAAAACTATCTATAAATCTTATTGTTAACAACATACTTAACAAGTACTTGTATTCGGGAGGATATTACAGCTACACCACTATGTATTATTGGCAAGCTGAAGCAGGTACTAATGCAAGAATAACTTTGGGTTATAAATTCTAAAAATACTTTTTAGTTTTGTTCAATTAAGCTCCTCATTAAGATGGGGAGTTTTACTCTTTTTTAATGAAAAATAATAATTTAAAAAAAGCGATAGGAAAAATACATTTATGGCTCGGATTATCTTCGGGAATAATAGTTTTCATTATTGCTATTACAGGCTGTCTATATGCTTTTCAGGAAGAAATACAAAATATCACCGAGGAATACCGTTTTGTCGATAAGCAAAGCAAGCCGTTCCTTCCTCCTTCACAATTAGAACAAATTGCCAAAAAGGAACTTCCTGGCAAGGCTCTTCATGCCATCAAATACAATGGAACCGAAAAATCGGCCGAAGCTATATTCTTTCATTATGAACCCACTTATTATTATATAGTTTACCTAAATCCATATTCGGGCAAAGTAATAGAAACAGCCAATATGGATGAAGGCTTTTTCAGATTCATCCTCGACGGACACTACTACCTTTGGTTTCCTCCAGAAATCGGACAGCCCATTGTAGCCTCGGCAACCCTAATATTTCTGGTACTGCTACTTTCAGGGCTGTATCTTTGGTATCCTCGGAATAAAAATGCAGCTAAACAGCGCTTTAGATTCAAATGGAAAAAAGAAACAAAATGGAAACGCAAAAACTATGATTTGCATAATATCACTGGTTTCTATGTGCTTTTAATTGCGTTCATTTTCGCAATTACAGGTTTAGTTTGGGGTTTCCAATGGTTTGCTTACTCCTATTACACAGTAACAGGCGGGGAAAAATCATTGATTTACGGGGATCCTGTTTCAACAAAAAAGACAATTGCTCCAAGCAAGTCGTTGGACAAAATTTGGATACTAATGCAAAAAGAATATCCAACGGCAAAATCCATCGAAGTGCATCCGCCAGAAAATGACAGCACCTCCATAGCTGCCAATGCTAATCCTGAAGCTGAAACATTCTGGAAAACGGATTACCGCTATTTTGACCAATACACTTTAGAAGAAAAAGAAGTAAAACACATTTACGGAAAATATAAAAATGCAGCAGTTCCAGATAAGTTAATGCGCATGAATTATGATTTACATACTGGAGCTGTATTCGGGCTAGCCGGAAAAATATTTGCTTTTCTTATCAGTTTACTCATTGCAAGCCTTCCCATATCTGGGTTTTATATTTGGTGGGGACGAAATAAAAAAAAAAGCATTATAACAAATTAAATAAAACATAAAAAACCATAAATATACATATACATGGCAGTAGCCAAATTCAATAAAGCCTCTATTCATTAGGGGCTTTTTATATTAAAACCATTACTATAAACACCTCTCACCTATCTAAAGGATGAATTACTCTCTCAATTCATTTAAATGAAATTATTTTTATTTACTCTAAATAAATATTACAAAATATAAGTTAATTATTTACATTTGCATTATTTTTATTTATTCTAAATAATAATAACAATAATAATTACACGCAATCAAACTTTAAAACAATGACCTATTTTAACCAACGAATTCTACAATTTATTCTCTTAACATGCTTGTTTCTCTTTTCAACCATAAGCCTTTTAGCCCAACAAAACCTAGGTAAAATCAAGGGAATAATTATTACATCTGATAATGATCCCGCTGCTGGAGTAAACATTATCCTTAAAAACTCAAAATATAGCACCACTTCCAATGACGATGGCAGCTTTGAATTTAATAGAATAAAAGCCAACACCTACACATTGCAAGTTTCATTAGCAGGTCACGAAACTATAGAAAAACAAGTGACAGTAACAGAAAATAAAACCACTATTCTTGATTTGCAATTGGAAGTTTCCAACAATGATTTAAAAGAAGTTGTCATTAATAACCGAAAAAGCATCTTATCTAAAAAAACAGATTATGTGGCGAGAATGCCCATTTCAAATTTAGAAAACCCACAGGTGTATAGTGTTATTCATAAAGAACTTTTGCAGGAGCAGATAGCAGTTGACATTAAAAGTGCTATGCAAAATTCTCCTGGAGTAGTGCCGCTTAACTATCCTTCGGGAGGATTTGCTGTTATTTTCAGAGGATTTACCGTTGGAATTAATTCTCGAAATGGCATGGAAACTTTATCTGGCCGTTCTTCTGTTGGCATTGCAAACGTTGAGCGCATTGAAGTGATAAAAGGCCCTTCAGGAACTTTATTTGGATCCTCGGCTTCTTCTTTTGGCGGAGTAGTAAATTTGGTTACCAAAAAACCATTTGAAACAACAGCAACAGAAATAGCTTATACCGCTGGAAGTTTTGGTCTAAACCGACTTACCGCTGATGTTAATACACCGCTTAACAAAGACAAAACGGTATTATTCAGAGTAAACTTCGCAATTAACAACGAAAAAAGCTTTTTAGATTACGGCTTCAACAAAACCCTTTCTGTTACTCCAAGCCTTACTTTTAAAGCAAACGAAAAACTTACTTTCAATATAGATGCAGAACTTTTTAATGTTAAAAGCACCAAACCATTATATCCTGCTGTATCTGCTACATCTGGCGTAACCAATCCGAGTGATATAAAGTTAGATTATAAAAAATCATTGGTACATGACGATGCCGATGCCAAATCTTCGGCCTCAAAAGTTTTTACTCAAGCAGAATACCAACTATCTGAAAATTGGAAATCTACAACCCTATTTTCTTATGTAGGTGAAGATGTGGAATACAGCTACCAAGTTCTTCCTACTTGGACTTCTCCAACACAAGTCAGTAATCGTGCCACCCTTTTTGGACCTATATCCAGTAACTACACCAATATTCAGGAAAATATTAATGGTGAATTTTCAACTGGATTTCTAAAGCACAAACTATTGGCCGGTGTCAACTACAGATATTATTCAGATACTTTTTCCACAACTCCGACTACTGGTGTTATTAAAACAATTGATGTAACGAAAGATTTTACTCCAATACGAAAAAAGGAAATCGACGCACTATTAGGAACTCCAGTTATTAGAGCCGCTAGAGAAGAATACACCGCTAGTGCTTATGCATCTGATGTGATTAGTTTTGCCGACAGGCTGTCGCTAATGCTAAGTTTGCGTATTGACAATTTTGACCGTAAGGAAACTGCCGCTACAAATGGTACTACAACTACAATTACGCCTGCTTACAATCAGACTTCATTATCTCCTAAATTAGGAATTGTCTATCAACTTATTAAAAATCAGGTTTCCATATTTGGTAATTACTTAAACGGATTTCAAAATCTTGCTCCCGTAAACCAACCCAATGGGGATCAATTAATATTAGATCCGCTTTATGCTAATCAATACGAAGGAGGTATAAAAGCCGAATTATTTAATAAAAAATTAAGTACCACTATTAGTTATTACAACATTACAAATGATAATGCCGTAATGAGATTTACGGATTTATCATACCAGCAAGGCGGAAAACAAGTGAGTAAAGGATATGATTTTGAATTAGCCGCTGACCCAATTTCAGGTTTAAATGTTATTGCAGGATACTCCTATAATGACAATCGCATCGTAAAATCAGCAACCCCAGCCCTTGAAGGAAACAAAGCTGCTGATGCCCCTGAAAACGTGTGGAACTTTTGGGCTTCATATAAATCTCAAAACTTTTTAAAAGGTCTAGGTTTTGGTTTTGGAGCTAATTATGTAGATAAAAGTTTTATGTCCACTACCAATACTTTTTACATTCCATCCTATACCATTTTTAATAGTACTGTATTTTACGAGCAGCCTACTTGGAGAGTTGGTCTTAAGATAAACAATATAACCAATGAAAAGTATTGGAGTACGTGGGGAGCACCACAAGCATCTACAACGGTTTTAGCAAACTTAACATTCAGGTTTTAATTAACAGAACAATGAAATTAAAAAAAGCAATAGGAAAAATACATTTATGGCTAGGCCTTGCGTCAGGCCTAATTGTAATTATTCTAGGCACCACAGGATGTTTATATGTTTTTGAAGAAGAATTACGACCTATTGTTCATGAACATTACCACGTAAAAGAAGTAAAAAACAAAGCATTGCCATTCAGTAAACTATTAGAAATAGCAAAAACCAAATCAGAAAATCCAATATCAGGATGCAAAATTGTTAATGACAACGAAAGTACAGTTGCATTTTGGAGTTTTAATAAACTGGAAAATAACAGTATTTGGTATTGGGATGATTATGACAGATTGTACATTTATTTAGACCCTTACACTGGAAATATCGAAAAGATAGAAGATTATAATTTCGAATTTTTCTTCGTAGTCAGAATGCTTCACCAAACACTTTTTCTTAAACATGATATTGGAGATCCAATTGTAGGAACAGCCACAATTGTATTTGTTTTTTCCCTTATTACAGGTTTAATTTTATGGTGGCCAAAAAATAAAAATGCCATTAAACAGCGCTTTTCGTTTCAGTGGAAAAGTACCACTAAGTGGAAACGAAAAAATTATGACTTGCATAACATATTAGGCTATTACATGATGATTCCTGCTTTAATCATTGCACTTACTGGATTAGTTTGGGCTTTTGAATGGTATGATTCAGCAGTGCAATGGACACTTAATGGTGGTAAAAAAAGTGAAAAAAGCGAAAAATTAGTATCGGACTCTACTCAGGTTAATTCAAAAAACAGTTTTGATAAAATTTACAATTCAGTACAAAATTTACATCCTAAAGCCAGTGAGTATATTTTGTTCATACCCAAAGATTCATCGGCTGCTTTTAATGCATTTATTAGGCATGAAAACCGCTTAAATGATGTAGCTGCTGTATACGATCAATACACGGGAAAAGTGTTAAAAACAACCACTTTTGATGATAAAAATACTGGAGAAAAGTTCCGATTCATCACTTACGATTTACACGCAGGCAGCATCTTGGGATTACCTGGTAAAATACTTGCTTTTTTTGCCAGTTTAGTTTGTGCGAGCCTTCCAATAACAGGCTTCTACATTTGGTGGGGTCGAAATAAAAAAAAGAAAAGCGTCACGACAAATTAAATATTAAGAAACCATAAATAAATACAACAACCTAACCTATTTATATTTTAACCATGAATTATTTGAATCCAACAATGACAAAATTCTTATATGTCATTAGTCTATTTTTTATTTTAACATCAACACTATTAGCCCAACAAAAAACTGGAACCCTAAAAGGAAAGATAAAAACCAGTCAAGGCAAAGCAGCCGAATTTGCAAATGTTGAATTGAAAGGCACTACTAAAGGAGCAGTGACCGATGAAAGCGGTGAGTATAAAATACAAAGCATCAAACAAGGCACTTATACCATCATTGTTTCAGGTATTGGMATCAAAAAAGAAAGCAAAACCATCGAGATAAATTCCAGTCAAAGCAATTACAGCATCGATTTTACGGTAGATGAAAGCATTGGTCAACTAGATGAAATTGTAGTTTCGGGTTTTAGAGAACGAACCTACAGAAACGATGTATCAGTTGCGGCATCCAAATCTACCATTCCATTAAAAGATTTGCCACAGTCTGTAAGCTATGTAACCAAAGAATTAATTATTGACAGACAAGCTTTTCGCGTCAATGATGTTCTAAAAAACATTAGCGGAGTAAGCCTTAATAATTTTGAAAACCGGTTCACGATAAGAGGAATTTCGGGAAACAGCTACCAATTTATAAATGGATTAAGAGTTAGTGGCCGTTCCTTTAATTCTTTAAATCTAAATAATTTGGAACGAGTTGAAGTAATGAAAGGCCCTGCATCTGCCTTATACGGAAATACAGAACCTGGCGGGTCTATAAACAATGTAACCAAAAAAGCATTGGCTGTAAATCGAAATTCAGCAAGCGTAAATGTTGGAAGTTTTCAAACCATAAGAGCAACAACCGATTTAACAGGTTCCTTAAACCAATCCAAAACCATTTTATACCGAATGAATGTAGCCTATCAAAACAGTGCAACTTTCAGGGATTTACAAGAAAGAGAAGATGTATCTATAGCACCGACTATCGCATTTGTACCCAGTGAAAAAACCAGAATTGATGTCGATTTTGTTTACAGCATCATCAAAGGAAGAACCGAAAGAGGCCAGCCCTTATTTGGCCCTTCTACCGATGGAGCCACACGATTATTTACTACTCCTATTTCACAGAGTATGTCTAGAGCCAGCGATTACTTGAAAGAAAAAACATTTTATCTGTCGGCAATTATGAATCATAAATTCAACAGTAAACTTTCATTGAATGTATCGTATTTAAAATATAAATTCTTTGAAGATATGGTTGAACATCGCGGGGCTAATGCCTATGCTGTAGATGGAGCTGGAAAAGAAATACCGTCTTTACTATTACAAAGCACAACAGAACGTATGCGCAACCGCTATGACGACAACCTTACCACCTACTTGAATTATGATGTAAACACAGGAAAAATAGAACATAAAATAGTATTGGGTGCCGATTATATTTTGAGTACTGTACCCGTTGGCGGAACAAATGGCGTTGCAACCGGCTACAGAAATGCTACTAATACTGCGTCAATAGCAACCTATAATCCTGCTAAAAAGAATCTGTATCTGCTTGACGCAAATGGAAATCCTGTTCCCAATGTTCCGTTTTATAATTTGGCAAATCTTGATTATTCCGCTGCCAATACTGATAACTATTTCACAACCAGAACAGCAACTGCAGCAACAAAATATTACTCGCAGAGTATTTACATACAAGACCAAATAAAATGGAACAAACTACAAGTTCTTTTAGGCTTAAGACAAGAGTTCTACACTGATTTTACTAATTACAAAAAAAGCACAGAAGCCGAAGTAAAACAGCACGCTTTGATACCTAGAGTAGGATTAGTATATAGCTTAATTCCACAAATCAATCTTTATGGAACTTATGTAGAAKGTTTTCAGCCACAAAGTGCAGGAACTATAGGAGCTCCTGAAATCTACGGTGGCCCATTTGATCCATTAACAAGCAAGATGTATGAGTTTGGAGCCAAAAGTGACTGGTTCGACAAGAAATTAGCCATTACTGTTGCGGCTTACAAAATTACTCAAAACAATATTTTAGTAAACGCAAACGACCCTACGAACACTCAGCTATTAGAGCAAAGAGGTCAAGAAACTTCAAAAGGAATCGAGTTTGATATTACAGGAAACATATTGCCCAATTTGTCCATAAATGCCAATTATGCCTACAATGATGCCCGCATTACAAAAACGGCAGTTGTGGCAGATATTGACCGATGGAAAGAAGCTTCACCGCATAATCAAGGTGGATTCTGGGCAAAATACACGCTTCTTGAAGGAAAAATGAAAGGCTTCGGAATTGGATTGGGTTCCAATTTTGCTTCAAAACAAAACACACGATTGGCCTATTTTACTTTGCCAGGCTATACACTAATAGATGCTGCTTTTTATTATCAGATTAAGCAAATGAAATTTTCTTTAAACCTGAACAACCTTCAAAACAAAGAATACATCGTATCACAAGCCAATCCTAACATGGTTGGTCCTGGTGCTCCGAGAAATTTCATGTTCAACATGGGATATACCTTTTAAATAAAAAACAACTATTTTGGCATGCCCCGCAGTCTCTTCTCAAAAGATTAGCTACGGGGAAGCCTTTGCACAAGCTTCTTGTAATCACAATAAACATGCGGGTCGGATTTCATTAAATTGAAAATTTAAAGAAATTACATTAAACCTTTCACTGCTTTTTGAATCCAAATAGACAATCAAATAATATTTATGTTTTTTCTCGGCTCGAAATCATACAGATAAGCATGCAGCAAAAAATAATGTAATTCAGAAAGCTTTAAAAAAACACGCGATGAAAATTCCATTTAAATTTTAAATAATGATTGCTATTATACTATTTATTTTTACATTTGCACTATTTTTATTTATTCTAAATAATCTTTGCTTTTCATTCAAAATACGTTCCTTAATTCTTGATTAATTTAAGAATTAACCTATATAGCATGCCGTAAATTAATATATCTTTATAATCTTATGAAAAATATCTTTTTTATTTCGTTAGTCTTATTTACCACATTATTTGTTAATGCTCAACAAAAAAATACGCTTTTAGAACAGTCTTTTTGGAAAACATTCCCAGATGCAGCAACTGTTCAAGCTGAAATTGCAAAAGGCAACAATCCTTCGGAATTAAACTCAAGATCATTCGACCCTGTGGTTTTAGCCATTAACAATGATGCTCCAGCTGCTACCATAAAATTCTTATTGGAACAGCCCGGAAATGAAGTTACCAAAACGACTCACGATAATAGAATTTATCTGCATTGGGCGGCAAGCAAAGGAAATCTGGAAATCATAGAATATCTTATCGCTAAAAAATCAGATGTTAATTTAGAAGACAGCCACAGTGCATTTCCTATTACAGCAGCGGCTAGCAGCGGCGTAACCAATACGGCTGTTTATGAAGCTTTTTTTAAAGCTGGTGTCGAACCAATGAAAAAATATCAAGACGGTGCAAACCTATTGCTTATAGCAATCCCTTATGATAAAGACCTCGCCCTTTCGACTTATTTTGCCACCAAAGGAATGTCGCTTAAAGATGTGGACAGCAACGGTAATACTGCTTTCAATTATGTAGCCAAAACAGGTAATATCCCTTTCTTAAAAACACTATTGGAAAAAGGGGTAAAATATACTGACAATGCACTTATTTTTGCCGCACAAGGTTCCCGCAGAGAAACAAATACAATTGAAACATACAAATACTTAGTAGAGGATTTAAAAATCAAACCTACAACTACAAGTAAATTTGGAGAAACTGTATTTCATTTTCTAGTCAATAAACCAAAACAAACTGAAATCATCAACTACTTTTTGGCCAAGGGAGTAAATATTACCAAAGCCGATAACGAAGGAAACACTCCTTTAATGGTAGCTGCAGCGTCTAGAGAAACAACTGCTGCATTGGAACAAATATTGGTAATTGTAAAAAACATAAATATTCAAAACGGAAATGGGGAATCAGCATTAACAATAGCTGTAAAATCAGGAACTCCCGAAGCCGTTAGCATGCTTTTGGACAAAGGTGCCGATGTAAAAGTCTTAGATAGAGCAGACAACAACTTAGGTTTTTACTTAATTCAATCCTACAGACCGCAAATGGGAATAGGAATGGGTGGCCGTCCAGAAAGTGCAAATACGCAAAAACAGGATCCCTTTGCTGCAAAAATAAAATTGCTTCAAGACAAAGGGTTAAACTTGGCAACTGCCCAAAAAGACGGTAACACGCTTTACCATTTGGCAGTAGCCAAAAATGATTTAGTTTTATTAAAAAAATTAGCTGATTTAAACATTGACATTAATGCCAAAAATAAAGACGGATTGACAGCTTTGCACAGAGCGGCAATGATTGCTAAAGACGACAGTATTATGAAATACCTGATTTCTATTGGTGCCAAAAAAGAAATCACAACCGATTTTAAGGAAAGTGTTTTTGACTTGGCTAAAGAAAATGAGTCATTGACCAAAAGTAAAACTGATTTAGCGTTTTTGAAATAACACTTAAAAGCCAATCACAACTCATAATAAATAATTAACAATTCATAATTCGATATGAAATCAATACTAAAAATAGCTTTAACAGCTGCTTTAATCTGCTTATTATCTTTTCACTCAGCTGCACAAACCAGCAAATACAAGTGCATGCTCCAAATGTCCAACTATGCTGGAGAAGGTGCTTATGTTGTGGTATCGCTCATTAATCCAAAAGGAGATTACGACAAAACGCTTTATGTGATGGGAGATGATAAAAAATGGTACAAAACCCTTAAAGAGTGGCATAAATTTTATTCCCAAAAACCTACAGATATCAGTGCCAAAACTGGAGCTTCGGTTACTGGAGGTGATCGCAGCATGACTACTTTAGAAATTGAAGATTCTAAAATTAACAAAGGATACAAATTGCGTTTTGAAACTGCGGTTGAAGATCAGAAATATTATGTAACCGATCTTGAAGTTCCTTTGACAACAGAAGGCATTGCCGATAAAACGGAAGGTAAAGGATACATTCGATACGTAAGATTGAATAAACTTTAAATTTTAAACTTTTATATCTGCTAAAATCTGCAAAATCTGCGTAAAAATAACAGCACGCTGATTTTGCAGATTTTTTAAAATATAAATAATTACCAAAATAAATTACATCAATGACTCTTTCTTTTTGGCGTTATTCGCACTTGGCACTAGCTGTGTTTTCTGCTGCATTCTTACTATTGGCATCAATAACAGGCACTATACTGGCAGTCGATGCTATTCAAGAAAAAACAGTATCGTACAGAGCTGCAGATTTTGATACAATAACCCTGAGCGAAACCTTGCCTGTACTGCGCAAAACCTATCCTGAAATAACTGAAATTACAGTTGACCACAATCAGTTTGTGACACTGGAAGGAATCGACCAAAAAGACAATGATGTCAATGCTTATATTGATCCCAGAACAGGAAAAACACTAGGCGCTCCAATCAAAAAAAGCGAATTTATCCAGTGGATTACTGCGCTTCATCGTTCTTTATTTCTTCATGAAACGGGCCGTTTCTTTGTGGGACTTATTTCCTTTATATTGGTTTTAATCTCCATCTCTGGTTTTGTCCTTGTGCTAAAGAGGCAAAGAGGACTGCGTAATTTCTTTTCTAAAGTAATTAAGGAATATTTTGCCCAATATTACCACGTAGTTTTGGGTAGATTTGCCTTAATTCCGATTCTGATTATTGCTGTATCAGGAACATATTTGACGGCAGAAAAGTTTAATTTTTTCATACCAAAAACAGATTCAAAAGAAAATAACGAAATTACAACAACTGTTCCTGTTTCAAAAAAAGCGGTTGATATTTCAGTATTTAAAAGCACGCTTTTGGCAGATGTTCAAAAAATTGAATTTCCATTTTCGGATGACCCCGAAGAATATTATATCATTACCCTAAAAGATAGAGAAATCGAAGTCAATCAAGTTACTGGTGCTGTCGAAAGTGAAAAACGCTTTCCAATGACAACACTCTTATCAGAGCTGAGTCTTGATTTGCACACAGGACGTGCGAGTATGTTATGGGCTTTCATTTTAGGAATTGCGAGTTTGAATATTCTGTTTTTTATTTACTCGGGTTTTGCAATGACATTAAAACGAAGAGCGAGCCGCATTAAAAACAAGCACACAGCCAAAGAAAGCAAATTCATTTTGTTAGTAGGTTCCGAAAATGGCAGTTCGCTTCGATTTGCCAATGCTATTCATAAACAATTACACGCCCACGGCGAAAAAGTTTTCCTTACTGAACTGAATAATTTTTCGGCCTATCCAAAAGCAGAGCATCTTATTATTTTTAGCTCAACCCACGGATTGGGTGATCCTCCATCTAATGCGACTAAATTTATATCGCTTGTAAACACAATCGAACAACAGCAAAAAATCAATGTTTCGGTAGTAGGCTTTGGATCGACAGCCTATCCAGATTTTTGTGGCTTTGCACATGACATTGATACTTTATTAGCAAAACAAAAATGGGCTGAACGCATTTTAGAATTACAGACCATAAACGACAAATCGGCTGAAGAATTTGTAAATTGGATAAAATTATGGAGTGCCAAAACTGGAATTCCTCTTTCCACCACTCCATCATTATACAATCACGTTCCAAAAGGATTGCAAAAACTGATGGTATTAGATAAAACTGCAGTTTCTGATGCCGAGCATACTTTTATACTCACGCTTTGTGCGAATATGAGAGCCAAATTTAAATCAGGAGATTTATTGGCTATTTATCCAACAAACGATACACGAGAACGCCTCTACTCTATCGGAAATCACAATGGTAACATCCAATTAGTTGTAAAATTACATCCTTCTGGATTGGGTTCTGGCTTTTTAAATAATCTTGAAGTTGGTTCAACTATAAAAGCACGAATTATTAACAATACTCTTTTTCATTTTCCTAAAAAGGCCTCTAAAGTAGCGCTCATTTCCAATGGAACCGGCATCGCTCCGTTCCTTGGAATGATAGAACAAAACAAGAAAAAAACTGAAATCCATTTGTATTCTGGCTTTAGAACCGAAACTGAAACCGTTTCGGGCTATAAAAAATTTGCCAATGAAATGATGGAAAAACAACAGCTCCAAAGTTTTCATTTGGCTTTATCCCGCGAAATGAATCATGATTATGTCATGAATCTCATCAAACGAGATACTGATTTCTTTATAGATTTACTAACACACGGAGGAGTTGTAATGATTTGTGGTTCTCTTGCTATGCAAAAAGACGTAGAGTTTGCTCTTGACGAAATTCTTAGTCAAACAGCTTTAAATATTTCGGATTATAAAGCCAAAGGGCAAATATTAACGGATTGTTATTAGTCATAAATATTCACATGATATATGTTATTTTGACAAACTGATGCTTTTAAATTCTAATATGATAGCAAAACACCAATTCTTATTTGTTTTTTTAATTGTATGCTCCTTCACAGGCAACAGCCAAGTCTTGCGCAAAAGAACCACCTTACTTATGGGCGGTCGTTTTGACATTAGCATTGTTGCAAAAGATTCGCTTTCGGCTGAACAAAACATTGATGCTGTTATTGCCGAAATCACCCGAATCGAATATTTAATATCCGATTGGAAACCAACCACACAAATATCCGAAGTAAACCAAAATGCAGGAATCCGACCGGTGAAAGTAGACAAAGAAGTTTTTGAATTAACTCAAAGAGCACTTCATTTTTCAGAAATAACCAATGGCGGTTTTGATATCAGCTTCGCAGCAATGGACAGAATCTGGAAGTTCGACGGTTCCATGACCGAAATGCCTTCGGCGGAAGCCATAAAAAAATCGGTGGAAAAGGTAGGCTATAAAAATATCATTTTAGACAGTGTAAATTCGACCATTTTCTTAAAACTAAAAGGCATGAAAATTGGTTTTGGCGCTTTGGGAGAAGGCTATGCCACTGATAAATGCCGTGAGATGATGAAAGCCAAAGGAATCGAAGCCGGAATTATAAACGGCTCCGGAGATATGAGTACTTGGGGTAAACAGCCAAACGGAAAAGATTGGAATATTGGTATTACAAATCCCTTTGACACCGACAAGCTGATTGCGGTTGTCCCAATAAATAATGGTGCAGTCACCACATCTGGAAGCTATGAAAAATTTGTGGTTTTTGATGGCAAACGCTATTCTCATATCATCAATCCTGCAACGGGTTATCCAGTTTCTGGTTTGTGCAGTGTTACCGTTTTTGGCCCAAATGCAGAAACTGCCAATGGATTGAGCACTTCTTTAATGATTTTGGGGAAAACATCAGGCATGAAATTACTCAGCAAATACCCCGATTATAGTTGCCTTATAATTACCGACAATGGAAAAGTTATAAAATCAAAGAACTTTAGAATCAAAAAAATCAAGACACGGCTTTAATTTTTTACAAAAATCAAGTCTTTTTTTTAATCGCAGTCATAATTTTTAAAACAAAACGAATTGATAAAAAAGACATTTAAAGCTATTCTCAAGGATGTTATCACACATTCTACAGCAAAAAAAGGATCTTTTTTTCAAAAATACTTCTAAACAATTGCATTTTACACACAAACAAACCTATATAAAATACTAAAATACAATAGGTTAAATATTTACAAAAATATTATTAATATTTAGTCTAAATAAGTTGTGGTATCGAAAATGAGGTTTTATATTTGCATTGTTATTTTTAATTATTCCAAATAAACAACATGAAATATATTTTACTCCCCTTAGTTTTCTTACCATTTTGTTTTTCAATTCAGGCACAAGATATAGCAAGCAGCACAAACGATCCACACGATAAGGATATTTACTATTTTTCTTCAGATACTATAAAATCAGCTAATGATACTGTAAAAAAAAGAAAAGGAGAAGTTTTACGGGAAGTTATAATAACCGGAAATAAACAACAAAAGCCAGTAACAGCTTTACGTTCAGGATTAAAACCAATGGATGTACCACAAAGCGTACAAGTCATTGAAGCAGAAGTTATCGAACAGCAACAAGCAATCCGTTTGAGTGACGTTATCAAGAATGCTAATGGAGTTTATGTTGGTTCAGCACGTGGTGGCGCTCAGGAATCCTTATGGTCCAGAGGATACTCAATGGATGCAAACAATATGTTCAAAAACGGTTTCCGTTACAACGCAGGATCTATTCCTGATGTTGCTTCTTTAGAAAGAGTAGAATTCCTTAAAGGAGGTTCTGCATTGCTATTTGGAAATGTTACACCTGGAGGAATATTGAACTTGGTTACCAAAACACCTAAATTTACCGAAGGAGGTCAATTAACCATGCAAATGGGAAGCTATGCTTTTTATAAACCGTCTATTGACTTTTATGGACCAATAAACAAATCGATTGMTTATAGATTCAATGCTTCATACKAAAATTCAGAAAGTTTTAGAKATTTTKTAAAAAACGACCGTATTTATCTTAACCCTTCTTTCTTGTTTAAAATTTCAGATAAAACTCAAATTACAGCACAAGGAGATTATTTAAGTGCAGACTGGATTCCTGATTTTGGAACTGGAATTGTCAATGAAACTAAAACTATTTTGGATATTCCACGCAACCTTTATTTTGGAGCATTATGGTCAACTGGAAACACCAAATCATCCAGTGCTTCGGTATTAGTTAATCACGATTTTAACGACAACTGGAAATTAGTTTTCAATAGCTCTTATCAATCCTACCACAGAACTCAAAAATCCACTGCACAACTAAATACAGTAGCTGCTAATGGCGACTGGAAACGTGGTTTGACACAAGCTGACGCTGCCGAAAAAATATTTGGTGACCAATTGAGTTTACAAGGAACTTTCAATACAGGAAGAATCAAACACCAAATATTCACAGGAGTTGATTATGAAGATTCTTCTGCACCTAGTTATACTTTTGGCTTTTATGATGCTACTAAAAACCATGCAGATCTTATAACAACAGAGACAAAAGCAATTAATTTATTCAACTATGATTACAATACACAAAGTCGTGATGTACCATTTAGCAGTAGAATAACGCAACTAATTACAACAGATACACAGCGTTTTGGAGTATTTGCTCAAGATTTGCTTTCAATTAACAAATATGTCAAAGTTTTAGCAGGACTACGTTGGTCTTGGCAAGAAAGCGATGCTACAACAACCAAAGAGGTAATAGAAAAAGACAAAATCACAAATAAAAACGTTCTTAAAACTACTTATGAAAATGCTGAACCCGTAACAGGAGTTAAAAGCTTTAATACAGCTTTTTCTCCAAAAGCAGGGTTGGTAATTCAACCGAACAAAGATTTATCTTTATTTGCCAGTTATTCGAACTCATTTACTCCAAATACAGGAACAACTGTTAACGGGGAAACATTAGACCCATCTATCATAGACCAATACGAAGCAGGTATTAAAACAGATTTCTGGAGAGGAATCTTAAGTACTAATATAACTGTATATCAAATATCTAACAATAATTTAGCACAAACTGCTCAGTACTTGGCTGATGGAGTTACTGAAAACGCAAACACCAATTTCAAAGAATTAGTAGGAGCAACAAAAGGAAAAGGAATTGAAGTAGATATTACAGCTAGACCACTCGCAGGTTTAGACATTATTGCAGGGTATAGTTTTAACGAAACCAAAGTTTCAAAATCTTCAGGCACAAATGGCAGCCTTGTTGTGGGAGATGTTCTAGCGAGAACACCCAAGAATACTGCTAATTTAAGCTTTTTCTACAAATTACCTAGCGGTGCATTGAAAGGACTTTCTTTTGGAGCAATCGGAAACTATATTGGAGATCGTACAGGAGGCTGGAATGATGACTATCTATGGACAGCTGTTACACCTACACCTGCAAACCCAAAACCAAACCCAGCTTACACTGTAACTATCAGAGACCGTGATATTCCATTAGAAGGATATACTACTATTGATGCTTCTATTGGATATGACTGGACAAAAGTTTCTATCTTATGTAAATTATCAAACATTACAAATGAATTAAATTATACGGTACACGAAAATTACAGTGTGAACCCAATTACTCCGCGTCAAGTAATGGTAAGCTTAAAATACAAGCTATAATTCTAAAATCTCAAGTTTAGTTATTTTTTTTTTATTTTTTTTTGCAATTTCACATGCATTAAACTTACAAACCTCGTCTAGAAATAGGCGAGGTTTTTTGTTTTGTAAAACATTAGATAGCTAGCCACAGTTCAAACCATCTGAATTTGATTGTAAATTTTTGGGAGCAGAAAGATTTGGCTTTTTTATCGGCATAGGTTCCGCTATCCGCGTCAAACGAAGTTCACTGAACGCCTAGGAAAATAAAAGTAAAGTGAAGTAATCTTGAGAGCCGAACCCCGGCTCTCAATAATTTTTGCTTATATCGAGGATCAAAGCAGATATTTTGCTTTTTTATTTTTATTCAAAATTTTGAATTTCCCCAAGCCCATTCTCTATCTCATTTTTTCGTAAATTTACTTGTGCAATTCTATCATAAATTGGACCCCTAATTTTTAAAAACTAAAATCATGAATAAACAGAAAATAGGATGGATTGGTCTTGGAAACATGGGCAACCCAATGGTAAAAAATCTTCTCAAAGCCAATTATGAAGTGACTGTTTATAATAGAACAAAAGAAAAAGAACAGGAATTAATCAATCTTGGCGCAACATCGGCTTTAAATCCGCAAGAATTAATTAAAAAATGCGACGTCGTTTTTACCATGCTTACAAATGACGATGCCGTAAAAGATGTTTTCCAGAACGAAACTGGTTTATTGTCTAAACCCGAAACTGGCAAACTCATCATCAACATGAGTACAATTTCACCCGATACTTCCCGATACTTAGCCGAAATATCAAGCAAACATCAAATCGAATTTTTAGATTCTCCTGTATCAGGCAGCGTAAAACCAGCTCAGGATGGAACTCTTATTATTCTTGTAGGAGGCAGCGCAGAAAATTATGAAAGAGCAAAACCCTTATTTGATGTATTGGGTAAATCTTCTCTTCTTTTAGGTGGAGTTGGCGTTGGAAGTTCAGCGAAATTAGCCATCAATTACTTTCTTGCATTAAATATTCAGGGATTGGCAGAAACGGTTTTATTTGCTGAAAAAAACGGAATAAGCCGTAAAAACATGCTAACCATTATCAACGACGGAGCCTGTGGAAATGGAATAACCAACATAAAAACACCATCTCTTTTAGCTAATCAATATCCCGTTGCTTTTCCTTTGAGCCTTTTATGCAAAGACCTAAATCTCGCCAAAAATGAGGGATTAGACTCGCCTTTATTTCAACCGCTCTTCAAAAGTTTTGAGCAGGCAAAAGACAATGGCTTGGGAGATGAAGATGTAATGGCCATTATCAAAAATCTTTAATCCAATTTGATAAATATTTTCAAGCTGTTTGGACTGCTATTCAGTTCTCAAATGACTTCTTTTCATTTTCGAAATACCCATTTCAAGACAATAATCCATCAAATAAATTTTAAATTATTTAGCTAAAACAAGGACATATTTTTACTAGTTTTGGTTTTAATTAAAAATTTCTTTAAAAAATAATATGTCCAGCCCCATTTCAGAATGTTTATACTGTCAAAATAATGACACCTTGAATCAATTAATGATTAAAATTTGTGACTTAGAAGTGTCACAATTATTCCTTTTCAAAGAGCAATCCTACTCAGGCCGCTGCAATGTAGTCTATAAAGACCACGCCGTTGAGCTTTATGAATTGAACGAGGAACAGCGCAATGCCTACTTTCGTGATGTGACAAAAGTAGCCAAAGCAATTGCTGCCACTTTCAATCCAACCAAAATTAATTATGGTGCTTACAGCGATACACTTTCACATTTACACGTTCATATCGTTCCTAAATACAAAGAAGGTTACGGTTTTGGAACTGTATTCGAAATGAATCCGCAGAAAACCTATTTATCAGATGCTGAATATACTGATGTAATCGAAAAGATAAAATCAAACTTATAAGACACCATAAAAAAAATCCCAAAACGCATTTTACGTTTTGGGATTTTTAATTTATACAAAAGTCAATTACTATTGCAATCCAGCCAAACTTTGCTCAATTGTTTCTATTTTAGAAAGAGCGTCGGCTTCTTTTTTACGTTCGTTTTCGATAATTTCAGGTTTTGCATTGGCTACAAACTTTTCATTTGACAATTTAATCTGTACCGATTTCAAGAAGCCTTTAATGTAATTTAACTCTTCGGTCAATTTAGCAATTTCGGCTTCCATATCAATATTACCTGAAATCGGAATAAAATATTCATTCGATTTTACACGAAAAGATAACGCTCCATCCACTTTATCCGAAACATATTCCAATGAAGTAATGTTTCCTAATTTGGTCACAACCGAATCAAAATAAGTTGAAGCTTTATCATTGTTTACTGCCTTCAATTCAATCGTATCCTTAAACGGAATATTCTTGTCTTTACGAATCGTTCTGATTCCCGAAATCACTTCGATTGTGTTTTCAAAATCGGTGATTAATTTCGCATTGAAAGGTTTTATTTCCGGCCAGGTCGAAACGATTAAAGCCTCTTCGGCTGTTCTTTCTGAAAGCAACTGCCAAATTTCCTCCGTCAAGAAAGGCATAAAAGGATGTAATAATTTCATGTTGTTTTCCAGCATTTCTATCGCTTTCGCAAAAGTTACGCTGTCAATCGGTTTTTGATAAGCCGGCTTAATCATTTCTAGGAACCACGAACAGAAATCATCCCAAACCAATTTGTAGATTCCCATCAAAGCATCCGAGATTCTGTATTTTTCGAAATTGTCTTCGATTTCCAAAAGCGTTTGCTGCAATTTGGCTTCATACCATTCAATCGCCACTTTAGAAGATTCTGGTTGCGGAATAGCATCCGAAACTTCCCAGCCTTTTATTAATTTGAAAGCATTCCAAATTTTATTTGTAAAACCTTTTCCTTGATTACACAATTCTTCGTCAAACATAATATCGTTACCTGCAGAAGCACTCAAAAGCAATCCCACACGAACTCCATCGGCACCAAACTTTTCAATTAACTCTAATGGTTCAGGTGAATTCCCCAAAGATTTAGACATTTTACGTCTTTGTTTATCACGAACCAAACCTGTCAAATACACATTTGTAAATGGTTTTTTATCGGTATATTCATATCCAGCAATAATCATTCTCGCCACCCAGAAAAACAAAATATCCGGACCTGTTACCAAGTCATTGGTTGGATAATAATATTTAAAATCTTCGTTTTCAGGATCCATAATTCCTCCAAAAACGGACATTGGCCATAGCCAGGAAGAAAACCAAGTATCGAGAGCATCGGCATCTTGAGTAAGGTTATTCGTTGTTAGTTGTTGATTGTTGGTTTTTGCTTTCGCCAAAATTAAAGCTTCATCAATACTTTCTGCAACCACAAAATCTTCTTTACCATCACCATAATAATAGGCTGGAATTTGTTGTCCCCACCACAATTGACGGGAAATATTCCAATCACGGATATTGTTTAACCAATGTGCATAAGTGTTGTCAAAACGTTTTGGATGCAATTTAATATCACCATCAACCAAAACAGATTGAATTGCCGGTTTTACCAAATCTTCCATTTTTAGGAACCATTGGTCAGACAAACGAGGTTCGATTACCGCTTTGGTTCTTTCAGAAGTTCCTACTTTATTCAGGTGAATTTCTGTTTTAACCAAATCACCATTCGATTCTAATTCTTTTGCAATCTCGGTACGAACAACAAAACGATCTTTCCCTTGATAATGTAATCCAAAACTATTTAACGTTGCATCTTCATTAAAAATATCTACAATTTCCAAATTATGCTTCTCCCCTAACGTTTTGTCATTCATATCGTGAGCCGGAGTCACTTTCAAACATCCAGTTCCAAACTCAACATCCACATATTCGTCTTCAATTATTGGAATCACACGCCCACAAATTGGCACAATCGCTTTCTTTCCTTTCAAATGAGCAAAACGTTCATCGTTAGGATTTATACAAATAGCAGTATCTCCAAAAATGGTTTCAGGACGTGTAGTTGCTACTGTCAAGAAATCTTCACTTCCTTCAATTTTATATTTTAAGAAAAATAATTTCCCTTGTTGTTCTTCATAAATAACTTCTTCGTCGGATAAAGTTGTTTTCGCTTCCGGATCCCAGTTTACCATTCGGTAACCACGATAAATTAATCCTTTGTTGTATAAATCCACAAAAGATTTAATTACAGATGCCGACATATCAGGATCCATCGTAAATTTAGTTCTGTCCCAATCACAAGAGCAACCCAGTTGTTTCAATTGTTCTAGGATAGTTCCTCCGTATTTATCCGTCCAATCATAAGCGTGTTTCAAAAACTCTTCACGACTCAAATCATATTTATTAATTCCTTCAGATTTTAATTTTGCAACTACTTTAGCTTCTGTTGCAATAGAAGCGTGATCCGTTCCTGGAACCCAGCAGGCATTAAAACCTTTTAGACGTGCACGACGAATCAAAACATCCTGAATGGTATTATTCAACATGTGCCCCATATGCAAGACTCCAGTTACATTTGGAGGAGGAATTACAATAGTGTATGGTGTTCTGTGATCTGGTTTCGAATGAAAATAATTATTTTTCATCCAATACGCATACCATTTATTCTCAATAGTTTTAGCGTCAAATTGTGCAGGAATTGTCATAAAAAAGCAACTGTTAAAACCAAAATTATACTTTGGTTTGATTTTTGATATTTATATTAGGGACAAAAGTAAATAATTAAGCACAGTATAAAAAGCGAAATAAAAAATTGTCCGTTAATTAAAAGTATAGTACATTTACTATACCTACTAAAAACTAAGAATTATGAAAAATATAATAACTTTTATCGTTTTGCTGCTTTCAAGCTACATTAGCTTTGCGCAAAGTGGCCCTAAGATTGAAATACAGCAAACAAATAATACGATTGACTACGGTCAAGTAAATAAATCTGCTGATAATGGAGTTCGAAACTTTACATTTACCAATAACGGTGATGCGCCACTAAGTATAACAGGAATCCAATCTACAGCCAGTTTTACAATACTATATAAGCCTACTCAGCCTATAGCTCCTGGTAAATCAGACCGAATTGAAATAAAATACAATATGGTTCCAGGTCCAATACGCAAAACCATTACACTAGAAACTAATGCTGTTAATTATGATGGTGGCCGGGTTCCTCTCAAAATTAAAGGGGAAGTGCTCACAAACTAACTAAAACAGTATATAATAACAAAAAAAACGCTTTTAAAAAGCGTTTTTTTGTTACAAATCATCAACCAATTGGAAAGAAAACTTAAAAGCTTTACCATTTCTTTCAATTTCCAAATAAAATGCTTTATTGTCTTCCGATTTAAACAATTCATTTATTTTCTGCAATGAATATTGATAAACTGGTGTTTTATTAATCGTAATAATTATATCCCCAACTTGCAGGCCGCTTTTTTCTGCAGGTGAATTTTTTCGAATATTCGCGATTTCATAAATTGGTTTGAGCTCAAATTTATATTTAAAATCATTAGTAACATTCTTTCCTTCACTATTAAAAGTAATACCGCCCAAAGGCACAGTCTCCATCCTAACCGTTTCTTTTACCCATTGTATTCCGTTGTGTTTTATTTCAATACCGCTTTTATTATAACTAAAAGGCTGATAAAAATCTGAATTCTTCTTCAAATAAAGCAATTCGTTCTTATAATCGAAAACGGCCGAAAAACGCTTTAAAATTTCACCTCCAACTGATCCTGCCCTATTTTTAACCATACGGACACTTTTTATAGAACTGGAATCAGGGAAAGCTACAATTGGCGATTTGAAAGTATAATCCCCAAATGAAAAACTGGTAACTTTCGCTCTTTTTCCTTCAATGTCACCGCTAAAGCCTTTTCCTAGAAAATCTTCAAAATTTTTAGATGGCACTTTAACTTGATCCGACAAATTTTGAAACAGCCATACTGAGTCACTATTCCCGGTATCTATTAACATTTTTACAGGTATTTTTACTTTATCAATATCAGCTATTCCCAACAAATATGGCTTAAACCTATCAATTGTAATTGTTGTTTTGTCAAATTTTTTTTCTATTTTTTTCCTATTTGTTTTATTATCCTTATAAACAATTACTCTTTTACTGGCATAATCGATTCGGATCAAATTTTCTCTAAAAAAATTATACCCAATAATTCCGTTTACGGGTATTCCAATTTGCGAAGAAAGATTAAAACTCTGATCAAGAATAACATAAATAAGCTGTCGGGTGGCTTTAACTCCATCTAATTCCAAAATATTATTGGTTGTTTTCAATCCTTCAATAGCATCCTCACTTCCCAAGCCTTTCAGGCTTATTTTTTCGGAATTAAAAAAATTAACATCTGGATTATCTTCCAAACTAAAAAGAATAGTTTCCTCTACACCTGTATCCAAAAGAAAGTTCAACACCACTCCGTTTACCTTTATAGGAATAAAAACTAAATTATTAATCAGAACCATTGGCACTGTAACTTTCTCTATACCTTTTTCAAATACAAAACCCTCCTGAGCAAAAACAGGCATTATTGTTATTAATAAAAGAAAAAATACACATTTTTTTTTCATTTAGTTAAATTTCTATATTATAACCCAATATACAATAATTATCTGCAAAAAAACAATAAAATTGGCACAATCTTTAACAGCAATTTCCGAAAATAAATTGCAAATTTGCACCTCAAATTTTACAATCATGCCTGAAATTTCAATCAGAGGTCGAAGAATGCCGGAATCGCCAATCCGAAAATTGGCTCCTTATGCAGACATAGCTAAAAAAAAAGGGCGTAAGGTTTATCATTTAAACATTGGACAACCCGATATAAAAAGCCCTGAAATTGCTATTAAAGCGATAAAAAACATTGATTTAACTATCATCGAATATGGTCCTTCTGCAGGATACGAAAGTTACCGAAAAAAACTGGCCCAATTTTACGCCAAACAAGATGTAAAAGTAGGTTACGAAGATATAATGATAACCACTGGAGGTTCTGAAGCACTTTTGTTTGCTCTTGGAAGCATCATGGATCCTGGAGATGAAGTCATTATTCCTGAACCTTTTTATGCCAATTATAGTGCTTTCTCGGAAGAATCAAGTGCAAAAGTTGTACCCGTCATTTCTAATATCGAAAGCGGATTTACACTGCCGACAATTGAAGAATTTGAAAAAGCAATTACACCAAAGTCAAAAGCGATCTTAATTTGTAACCCAAACAATCCAACAGGATATTTATATTCTGAATCTGAAATCAAACAGCTTGGAGAATTGGTTAAAAAGCATGATTTGTTTTTAATCGCAGACGAAGTATATCGTGAATTTATATATGACGAGAGAGACAATCACTTTTCTGTAATGAACCTACAAGGAATCGAACAAAATGTAATCATGATTGATTCGGTTTCTAAAAGATACAGTATGTGTGGCGCACGTATTGGCTGTATGGTAACTAAAAACAGAGAAGTTATTGCTGCTGCAATGAAATTTGCACAAGCTCGCTTATGCCCTCCAACAATCGAACAAATCGCTTGCGAAGCCGCAATTGACACACCTCAAAGTTATTTTGACGAAGTAATAGTTGAATACAAAGAACGAAGAGATATTTTAATCAGCGAATTAAATAAAATAGAAGGCGTTATCGTAAAAACTCCAAAAGCCGCTTTTTATTGTATCGCTCAATTACCTATTGATAATGCCGATGATTTTGCTCAATGGCTTCTAGAAAAATATGAATTGAATGGTGAAACGGTAATGATTGCGCCTGCTGCCGGATTTTATTCGACTCCAGGGGTTGGTTTAAATCAGGTTCGTATTGCGTATGTTTTGAAAAAAGAAGATTTAATAAGTGCTGTTCGAATTTTGAAAGAAGCGCTAACTGCTTACAATTCAAAATAAAGAAAAAGAAAAAACACACCAAATACCTTATCGATATCAAAAGGCAATAGCATTTATGTTATTGCTTTTTTTGTTTTGATATCAAATTACTCAATCTTTTCATCAATTTTTGCAATAATTAAAAGACAAAACGATAGAAAATGTTTCCTTTTTATTAATTATCTTTACCCCTTAAAAATAGACACTCATAAAAACAGTACCTTTTAATGATAAACAACGAAGAATTTCAAGACGAAATAGGAAACAATCATATTAGTACCAATGCAAAAAATCCAATAAGAAAAGATGCTTTTGCCATTTCAGATGAAGAAAAGATTGAAAAAATAAAAAAAGATGTTGAAAACATCCTGCTAACGTTAGGAATGGACTTGACTGATGACAGCATGAAAGGAACTCCTAATCGTGTTGCAAAAATGTTTGTAAAAGAAATTTTTGGAGGATTAAATCCTGACAAAAAACCAAAAGCTTCCACTTTTGAGAACAACTACAAATACGGAGAAATGTTAGTTGAAAAAAACATTACACTCTACTCTACCTGCGAACATCACTTATTGCCAATCATCGGAAGAGCCCATGTAGCTTATATTTCGAGCGGAAGAGTTATTGGTCTTTCAAAAATGAACCGTATTGTAGAACATTACGCAAAAAGACCTCAAGTACAGGAACGCTTAACAATGCAGATTGTTCAAGAATTGCAGCAAGCTCTTGGCACTGAAGATGTCGCTTGCGTTATTGACGCCAAACATCTTTGCGTGAATTCTAGAGGAATCAAAGATATCGAAAGCAGTACTGTAACATCTGAATTTGGCGGAAAATTCAAAGATGCCCAAATAAAAAGAGAGTTTTTGGACTATATCAAATTAGATACTAAATTTTAATTTGGTTTAAAACATCAATTTTAAAACATTAAACCATTAAGAAATTAAGTAAAATTAAGACTTAAAATCCTTGATTCCTTAATGGTTATTATTTTTCACAAAACACACAATTTTCTAATTGTCACATTTTCTAATTATACCAAAATGTCATTATACAAGACACAAACCTTAAAAATATACAATTCTCTTTCGGGAGAAAAAGAAACATTTACGCCAATTAACGAAGGAAATGTCGGTATGTATGTATGCGGACCAACGGTTTACAGCAATGTACATCTTGGGAATGTGAGAACTTTTATGTCATTTGACGTAATCTTTAGATACTTATTGCATTTAGACTATAAAGTCCGCTATGTTCGAAATATTACCGATGTTGGTCATATTGTGGATGATGTGGACGAGGGTGAAGATAAAATTGCCAAAAAAGCACGTTTGGAGCAACTGGAACCTATGGAAGTAGTTCAAAGATACACAGTAGATTTTCATGATATTTTGAATGCTTTTAACTTTTTGCCTCCTAGTATCGAACCAACGGCAACGGGACATATTATTGAGCAGATTGAAATTATAAAAACCATTATTGACAAAGGAATTGGTTACGAAGCCAATGGGTCAGTCTATTTTGATGTTGTTAAATTCAACGAAACCAATCATTACGGAGTATTAAGCGGTCGCAATATTGAAGATATGCTGGCTAATACCCGTGATCTTGACGGACAATCGGACAAAAGGAATCCTCAGGATTTTGCGCTTTGGAAAAAAGCCGAACCACAGCATATCATGCGCTGGCCTTCGCCTTGGAGCGACGGTTTTCCTGGTTGGCACTTGGAATGTACTGCAATGAGCACTAAATATTTGGGCAACCATTTTGATATTCACGGTGGCGGAATGGATTTGAAATTCCCGCATCATGAATGTGAAATTGCTCAAAACGAAGCCTGCACCGGACACACTCCGGTGAATTACTGGATGCATGCCAATATGCTTACCCTGAACGGCAAAAAAATGGCAAAATCTACTGGAAACAATATTTTACCAGGTGAGATTTTAACGGGAGACAATGCTTTTTTGAGCAAAGCTTTTTCGGCATCGGTAGCACGATTTTTCATGCTGCAGGCCCATTACAGAAGCATTCTTGATTTCTCTGACGAAGCCATTATTGCAGCTGAAAAAGGATATAAAAGACTAATGGAAGCAATGGAGTCTTTAAAAGGAATTTCGGCAAGCGCGACAAGTTCAATAGCTATTTCCAGCTGGAAACAAATATGCTATGATGCCATGAACGACGATTTTAACACACCTATTCTAATTGCACAATTATTTGAAGGGGTTCGTTATATCAATTTATTGAAAGAGGAAAAAGAAACATTAAGCATTGCCGATTTAAAATCATTCACAACAGTTATGCAAGCTTTTGTATTTGATGTTTTGGGATTAGAAGAAGAAAAAATCAATGGCAATACAGACAAATTAGAAGGCGTAGTGAATATGCTTATCGGCATGCGCAAACAAGCCAGAGATAATAAAGATTTTGCGCTATCGGATCAGATTCGCGACCAGTTAATAGCATTGGGTATTCAATTAAAAGACGGGAAAGAAGGGACTACGTTTAGTATTCAGTAAGCAGAATTCAGATTTAGAATTCAGATAACAACATCTAAAATGTTTTCAAAAATAATAATTTATCCTTTTATACTACTCGTTCGGTTTTATCAGGGAGCTATCTCCCCTTTTACTCCGGCGACCTGCAGATTTGAGCCTACCTGTTCGAGCTATATGATTCAGGCATTGCAAATTCACGGATTGTTTTATGGAGGTTATTTAGGAATGAAAAGAATTTTGAGCTGTCATCCTTGGGGCGGAAAAGGATATGATCCTGTTCCAGAGAAAAAATGCAGTCATAATCATTAAAAAGAAAAATTCTTACCTTTTAGTTAACACAATCACTCAATTCAAAATAGTATTTTCACAAAAAAATAAAAAAATAAATGACACACGCTTTAAACATTGTTTGGAATCCCTCTGAAGGTATTGATTTAGGTTTTTTCATTATTCGCTTTTACAGTTTGATGTTTGTAATCGCTTTTGGATTGGGCTGGTACATCATGAAACATATTTTTGACAGAGAAAATATTACTATTGACAAATTGGATTCTTTGTTTGTTTGGACCGTGCTGGCTACTTTAATTGGAGCCCGTTTGGGACATGTTTTCTTTTACGATTGGGAATATTACCGCAATAACCTGCCCGAAATCATCCTGCCTTTCCGACTCAGCCCTAAATTTCAATTCACTGGATATCAAGGACTAGCAAGTCATGGAGCCGCTATTTCTATTATCGTTGCAATGTATTTTTTCAGTAAAAAAGTGCTTAACAAACCTGTTTTATGGATATTAGACAGAGTTGTCATTCCTGTGGCCAGTGGAGCTATTTTTGTTAGATTGGGAAATTTCTTCAATTCGGAAATTGTGGGTAAAGAAACCGCCTCTTCATTTGGAATTCGTTTTGTAAGAGATCAGTTTACCCCACGACAAGCAGTCAATGCAACGCAGCTTCCGACGCCAAAAGATGCTTATAATGCTATTGCAACTAATCCTCAATATGCTAATTTACTGGAACAAGTTCCTGCCAAGCATCCTGCACAATTGTATGAAGCTTTTTGTTACATCTTTGTTTTTGCAGCATTATTTTTCTTGTATTGGAAAACAGATGCGAGAAAAAAATCAGGTTATTTATTTGGTTTGTTCTTGGTGCTGTTATTCACGGTACGTATCGTAGTCGAATCAGTAAAAGAAAGCCAAGGTGGCTTTGAAAGCGATTTAGGAAACATATTATCAACCGGACAATGGCTGAGTATTCCGTTTATTGCTGTGGGATTGTACTTTGTATTTACCGCGAAAAAGACGAGTGAAATGTAAATTGAATTTATTGCATTAAAAAATAGCCAACGGGTTGATTCCGTTGGCTATTTTTTTTAGTTCAAAAACAATTCTGCTAAATGATTTTCATACAATTTCAAATCATTGATAACATCAGCATTTTTTTCGACATCATGAAAATGCAAGCTTTCCAAAGGCTTCATTCCCGTAAAAGCATTCATTCTATGAAATCCAAATAAAGGCCCATCGTCAACACTGGTTTCACCAAAAAACTCACCTGGCAATGTAAAAGCTTCTTTCGGTGCATTCCACGAAGTGGTTACCATATATTTTCTTCCGTGCAGCATCCCTCCTGTTCCATAATTTATGGCAGGATTTTTGGACGAACGCCCGTCACTTTTGTAAATGCCTTTATTATAGCCTTCGCTGAAAACCACATCAATATATTTTTTGAAGGCGTGCGGTAACTGGAACCACCAAATCGGCGTATGATAAATAATTACATCGGCCCAAACAAATTTTTCCACTTCTTGGGCAGGATCATACTCATGGTTTATATCTGTACTTTTTACTTCAAAATCTTTATGGCTTAGAAAAAATTCTGCCGTGGCATTGGCTATCGTTTGATTGAATCTCCCACCTGAATGTCCGAACTTTTGACCTCCATTTATTATAAATATCTTTTTCATTTCTTTTATTTTAATTTGATAAGGCAAATTTACAACCTCTAATACCATTACTAAAATAGCACAATTCATACCTTTGTATCATAATTATAATATCTGAAAGAATGGTAAATCTAGAATGGTATAGAACTTTTAAATACATTTACAAAACTGGAACCTTAACTGGCGCCGCTGAAGAACTGTTTATTTCGCAGCCGGGAGTAAGTTTGCATCTAAGTTCGCTCGAAAGTTATGTTGGCTATAAATTATTTGACAGGACCAGCAGAAAAATGATTCCTACCGAAAAAGGAAAGGTCCTTTATAATTTTATAACAGATGCATTGTCTAAATTAGAAGAGGCAGAGAAAAATTTTCAGCGAAGCACTGAAAAAAACACCCCAACCATTAGCATTGGAATGTGTTTTGAGACCTTCCAGATTACTTTAGAGCCTTATTTGTCAACCTTCCCGTTTAATGTAATTATTCAATTTGGAGAATATCCAGAAATGATAGAAAATCTGGACAAAGGAATATTAGACTTAATCATTACGCCGCAAATGATTCTTAAGAACACAATTGAATACCAAGCCTTCTCTTCAGAAACCATCGTTCTAATTGGCGGCAACGAAACAGAATCCGATGCCTTTGAAATTTTAAAAAAACAAGGTGACTTAGAAGCAATAGAATTTTGGCTAAAAGAACAAAAATGGTATGGAACAACAGGCGACATGGAACATCTAAGGCATTTTTGGCAGCTTAATTTCAATAAACGCGCTGATTTCAGACCAAATTACATTGTTCCAAATCTAAACTCCATAGTGCGCTGTTTGAGTAACAGCAGCGGCTTAGCCGTCATTCCGGATTTTTTATGCAAAACAGAATTAGAAAGCGGTAAAATAAAGCTTTTATGGCAAGGAACAATACCTCTAAAGAACACTCTTTATTTTGCTAACAAAAAGAAAACCATTTACACAGATGAAATACAATTAATAAAAGACACTTTTATGAAAATAATGTAGCTAAGATTACTCTCAATCATAAAAATCTTGTTTCAATTATTACATTTTTTTTAGATGATGGCAAGAAAGCCAAATCATACCCTTTAGCCCCGATTAAAGTGAAAATCCTTTTGTGCTGGTGTTCGGCACAAAAGATTGAAACGAAAAGCGGGACGATATTGCCAAAAACACCTAATGTTTCTGCTCCAAAATTAATTAATCAGGTCAAGGTAAAGCAAAAAAAAAGATTCAACTTAACGCTGAATCTTTTTTCTAAATATATAATTACTATTTCTAGGCTTCCACTTCCTGATGTTTAACTTCTACTTCACGCTTCTCATCTTTAGAAATCGTATCAACCAATACTGGAGTTGCGATAAACAATGAAGAATAAGTACCAATAATAATACCGATAAGCATTGCAAAGATAAATCCTCTAATAGACTCTCCTCCAAAAATAAACATGATTAACAATACAAAAATCATTGTCAATGAAGTATTGATTGTTCTTGACATTGTAGAATTAATAGATTTGTTTACAATTTCTGAGAATGAACCTTTTGTTTTACCATCCAGGAACTCACGTACTCTGTCGTATACAATTACAGTATCATTCATAGAATAACCAATAACCGTCAAGATAGCCGCAATAAAGTGCTGATCAATCTCCATTCCGAAAGGCATGTATTTCCAAAGCAATGAGTAAACTCCTAATACAAAGATAACGTCATGCGCTACTGCTGCAATAGCACCTAAACTATATTGCCATTTTCTAAAACTGATTACCAAATACAAACCTACGATAAGCATTGCACCAAGTACCGCCCAATACGCATTTGTTTTGATATCCTCAGCTACTGTTGGACCAACTTTTGATGCTTGGACAACACCTAGTCTTTTGCCCTCATAAGCATTTATAAATTTATCGTAAGTCATTCCTGAAGCATAATGCTTTTTCAAACTTTCGAATAATTTTTTATTTACATCTTCGTCAGCTGCACTTCCAGTTTCCTGAATTTTATACTTAGTTGTGATTTTTAACTGATTGTCTTCACCAAATATTTTAACCTCGGCACTGCCAAATACAGCAGTTAATTCATCTTTAACCTCTTCAGGTTTCATTGATTTATCGAAACGAACTTGGAAAGTCCTTCCTCCAACAAAATCTACACCTTGATCAAAACCATGAGTTGCAATCGATGCAATACTTACAATAGTTACAACAATTGAGAAAAGGTAAGTCCATTTTTTGATCCCTAAGAAATCAAAATGGAAATTAGTGAAGAAATTTTTAGAAAAATTAGTCACAAAATTCAAATCATTTTTACCTGCAATATTTTTATCAATAAAGATTCTGGCAATAAAAATAGAAGTAAACAAAGAAGTAATAATACCGATTAATAAAGTAGTAGCAAATCCTTTGATTGGTCCAGATCCGAAAATGAATAATACAGCTCCTGTTAGTATGTGAGTCACGTTTGCATCAACGATAGAACGCATAGCTCCTGTCCAGCTGTAAGAAGCTTTTACTGCTTCATCCAAAGTTTTACCTGCACGCAGTTCTTCTTTTGCTCTTTCATATATAATGATGTTCGCATCTACAGCAGTTCCCATTGTTAAAACGATACCAGCAATACCCGGCAATGTAAGCACAGCACCTAAGCTTGCCAAAATACCAAACATAAATAATAAGTTGACTGCCAAAGCAATATTTGCATACCAGCCTGCTTTACCATAATAAATCAACATCCAAAGAGATACCAAAAGCAATCCAATTACTGCAGAATTAGTACCATTATCAATAGCTTCCTGACCTAAGGACGGTCCAACAACTTCTGACTGAATAATTTCGGCGGCAGCTGGTAATTTACCTGCTCTTAAAACGTTAGCTAAATCTTTAGTTTGCGTAACATCAAAAGAACCTGAAATCTCAGATCTACCCCCAGAAATTGGCCCGCTGGAAACTCCTGGCGCAGAATATACAATATCATCAAGAACGATAGCAATATTACTTTTTTGAGTATAAGCTCTTCCTGTCAATTCTTCCCATTCTTTAGCCCCAACATTATTCATCTGCATAGAAACAGCTGGTTTCCCTAATTGATCAAAAGTATCGCTAGCATCTGTCACAACACCGCCACCCATTGAAGCAACATTATCTCTGTTACCTTTTAAAGCGTATAATTCAACAACTTCAACATCTTTTTCTTTTGCATCTTTAATGGTAGTTGGTATTCCCCATACAAATTTTGCATAACGCTGATCACCAGCCAATAAAACTCTGATGTCAGCTCTTTTAAAATAAGAATTGATTACAGCAGTATCTTTTGGAGAGAAAAGACCTAAAACTGGTCCTCCGCCTTGAGCAACAATTTTATCTATAATAGGATTATTTCCTTTTTTAGCAGCAGTAGAATCTTTTGCATCTGTCAATAAAGCACTTAATGAATCTTTTGCAACAGCTTTAGTTTCAACTTTAGCAACTTCAGTTTTTTTCAAAGCCTCATTTGCAGACATAATGAAATTACCGATTTCTTCAATTTTATAAGTTTCCCAAAACTCCAATTGAGCTGTACTTTGTAATAATTTTTTGATTCTATCAATATCTTTAGCACCTGGAAGTTCTACAAGAATTTGTCCAGACTCTCCTAATTTTTGGATATTTGGCTGCGTTACACCAAATTTATCAATACGTTTTCTCAGTACTCCAAAAGCACTTTCTACAGATTCATCAACTTTTCTTTTGATTACTTTTTTAACCTGAGCATCAGTCATTTGAAAAGTAACCCCGCCATCACCCTGCAAACTTCTGTTTGCAAAAATATCTGGTGACGCTAATTTTACTGAACCTTTAGAATTAGCTTCAAAAGCTTCAAAAAATGCATCAATATAAGCTTGATTTCCTTTTTTATTTGCAGTGGCATCCGCCAAAGATTTATTAAAAACTGGATTTTTCGAATTATTTGATAATCCTTTCAAAATGTCTTTAACAGAAATTTGAAGAGTCACATTGATTCCTCCCTCTAAGTCAAGACCTTTATTGATTTGTTTATCTTTTACTTCATTGAATGTAAAATCAGTAAATCCTAAGCTAAACACTTTTTCTTTACCAATTGAATCCAAATATTTTACTTCTTTTTCCGGGTTTCCGCCAGCAAAAGATTTTGCATCACTTTTAACTTTGCTAGAGACAAAAGTGAAAGAAAGTTGGTAAATACTTACCAATGCAAATAGAATTGCGAAAAATTTAATAAGTCCTTTATTCTGCATTATTACTAAAAATTAATTATTTTTTTATTATTTTTGTTTTAAAACCCTATAAAATAAGCCATTACATCTATTTTGAAAAACAAAAAAGAAATGCACGATTTACATCATTTTTTTTAAACCGAGCAAATATATAATTAACGGAAAGATTAACCAATTTATTTATTAATTAAAATGAAAAAAAAGACTGCAAAATTGCAGTCTTCTTTTTTTCCTATGTAAATTATTATGCCAAAACAGATTTCAAATCAGCATTCATGCTTCTTACAGCTTCAGCACTCTTAGCAAAAGCCGCTTTTTCAGCATCATTTAATTTAATATCAACAATTTGTTCAATTCCATTTTTACCTATAATACAAGGTACACCGATACAGATATCGTTTTGCCCGTACTCGCCTTCAACAAAAACAGAACAAGCTATCATTTTCTTTTGATCATTCAAAATACTGTCTACCAAATAAGCAACTGAAGCACCAGGCGCATACCAAGCAGAAGTTCCTAATAACCCCGTAAGTGTCGCTCCTCCTACCATCGTGGCAGCAGCAACTTTATCTAACTCTTCCTGAGATAGAAACTGTGAAACGGGAATACCATTATAAGAAGCCAATCTTGTCAAAGGAATCATCGTAGTATCGCCATGACCACCGATTACCATTGCTGAAATATCATTAGAAGGCTTATCCAATGCTTTAGATAAATAATATCTAAAACGAGAACTGTCTAAAGCTCCACCCATACCGATAATTCTGTTTTTTGGCAATCCAGTAGCTTTCAATGTCAAATAAGTCATTGTATCCATTGGATTAGACACTACTACTACAATACAATTTGGCGAATGAGCTAATACATTCTCTGCAACAGTTTTAACAATGCCGGCATTAATTCCGATTAATTCCTCTCTGGTCATTCCGGGTTTTCTAGGAATTCCCGAAGTAATCACAACTACATCACTGTTTGCTGTTTTAGAATAATCATTAGTAACCCCCGAAACATTGGTATTAAAACCAGTATTTGTAGCACATTGCATTATATCCATAGCTTTACCTTCGGCAAAACCTTCTCTGATATCCAATAATACTACTTCACTTGCAATTCCTCTATAAGAAATTGAATCTGCACAGGATGCTCCCACATTCCCTGCTCCTACAATGGTAACTTTCATTTTTATTTGTTTTTTTATTAATTTCAAATCAAAAACGAAAAATACAGCTCATTCTAAAAACTACGCATCGATATTAGCGTAAACTGCATTTTTCTCGATAAATTCTCTTCTTGGAGGCACCTCATCACCCATTAGCATTGAAAAAACCCTATCAGCCTCTGCAAGACTGTCTATATTCACTTGTCGTAAAGTTCTAAAACCTGGATCCATTGTCGTTTCCCACAATTGCTCCGCATTCATCTCTCCAAGACCTTTATAACGCTGAATTCCTGCACTTCCTCCCATTCTTGCATTCGCCTGATCGCGTTGATCATCATTCCAAGCATATTCTTTTTTATTTCCTTTTTTAACTAAATACAAAGGCGGTGCAGCAATATATACGTGCCCTTCTTCAATTAGCTCTTTCATAAATCGGAAGAAGAATGTCAAAATCAAAGTTGAAATATGACTGCCATCGACATCGGCATCACACATGATAATCACTTTATGGTAACGTAATTTTGAAATATTCAAAGCTTTACTATCTTCTTCTGTTCCGACAGTTACTCCAAGTGCTGTAAAAATATTTCGAATCTCTTCGTTTTCAAAAACTTTGTGGTGCATCGCTTTTTCCACATTCAAAATCTTACCACGCAATGGCAAAATAGCTTGAAAAGCACGGTCACGACCTTGTTTTGCCGTACCGCCTGCCGAATCTCCCTCGACAAGATACACTTCGCATTTTGCAGGGTCTTGTTCCGAACAATCCGATAATTTACCAGGCAATCCACCACCGCCCATAACGGTTTTACGCTGCACCATTTCACGCGCTTTTTTAGCAGCATGACGTGCTTGGGCAGCAAGTATTACTTTTTGAACAATAATTCGGGCATCATTTGGATTTTCTTCCAAATAATTTTCAATCATTTCACTTACCGCCTGACTTACAGGCGAAACGACTTCTCTGTTTCCTAATTTTGTTTTTGTCTGACCCTCAAATTGAGGTTCTGACACTTTTACCGAAATAATTGCCGTAAGACCTTCACGGAAGTCATCTCCCGAAATATCAAACTTCAATTTATCTAACATTCCGGAAGTATCTGCGTATTTCTTCAACGATCTGGTAAGACCAGTTCTAAAACCTTGTAAATGCGTTCCTCCTTCGTGTGTGTTTATATTATTTACATAAGAAAAAATATTCTCACCATAGCTCGTATTGTAAATCAGCGCTACCTCAACTGGAATTTCTCCTTTTTCATTATCCATAGAAATTACGTGTGCAATAATAGGCTCACGGTTTCCATCTAAATATCGAATATATTCTTTAAGTCCTTCAGTAGAATAAAACAATTCTGAAAGAAAATTTCCGTCTTTATCTTTTTCTCTTTTATCAGTAAACGTAATTGAAACACCTTTATTCAAAAAAGACAGCTCACGCATACGGGCTGACAAAGTATCATATGAATATTCTATTGTTTGGGTAAAAATGGAAGGATCCGGATAAAAGGTAACAATTGTACCTCTTTTAGTAGTTTCACCAATTTGTTTTACTGGATAAAGAGCTTTTCCTTTTTCGTATTCCTGTTCGTATATTTTACCATCACTACTGTGTACAGTTGCTCTTAAATGATTTGACAATGCATTTACAACAGAAACCCCAACACCGTGAAGACCTCCAGAAACTTTATAGGAATCTTTATCGAATTTACCTCCAGCACCAATCTTGGTCATTACAACCTCCAATGCAGAAACGCCTTCTTTTTTATGAATCCCAACTGGAATACCACGGCCATTATCTTCAACAGATATTGATCCGTCTTCATTGATGCTTACCGATATCGTATCGCAATGACCTCCCATTGCCTCATCGATAGAGTTATCTACTACTTCATAAACTAAATGATGTAACCCTCTTACACCTACATCTCCAATGTACATTGATGGACGCATTCTCACGTGTTCCATTCCTTCTAAAGCCTGGATACTGTCTGCTGAATAATTGTCCTTCTTGATTTCTTCGCTCATATAATTTAATCTAAAAAAAATGTGTTTTTCGTCTAACAGCAAATATATGAAAATGTAATCTATTTAAGGACTTTATTACTGTTATAAGCTCTTAAGTTATCAACATTTATGGTTTATATCCATAAAAAAAAGCCTTCAAAACTGAATACGTTTTTATAAACAAAAAATAAGCTTTTATTTACGCTTTTACATAGGCATAATCATATAATATTTACCTCTGTTCAACTTAATAAACTGAGTCGATTATTTTTTTAAGCAGAAAGATTTAGCTTTTTTGGACTGTATTGTCCTGCTTCCATTATAATCTTATAAGCCGGACCCAGGCCATAAGGATTTTCACAACAAACAAAGCTCACTGAACTCCAATTAAAAACAAAAGTATAGTGAATTAATCGGGGCTCAGGAGTTATTATTCAGTCTTTTTTGCAATCATTTAAAAAATAAAAATAATTGGATGCCAATTAATAAATCATTCCAGCTTTTAAGCGTCATTTCCAGCTTTAAAACGTTTTTACATCACAAACTCCATTGCAAATATGACGACACGAATAAAATAGCTGTATCACTCGGAAACATTCTTTAAAAATGTAATGAGAGAATTGAATAAAAAAAGTGGGTTTATATTTTTCAATACAAACCCACTTTTAAATTATTTTAGATTATAAATCTATTACCTCATAATCCTCACATTCATTTCTTCAACTTTTTTGTCAGACAAAAGAGATGGTGCGCCAAACAATAAATCTTCGCTGGTTCCGGTCTTTGGGAAAGCCATTACTTCTCTAATGGATGCTTTTTTCTCCAAAATCATCATTAAACGATCAATTCCCCAAGCAATACCTCCGTGTGGTGGTGCACCGTACTGAAAAGCTTTGTGCATCGTTCCGACACTTTTTATCATTTCTTCTTTATTGTAACCCATATTTCTATAAGTCGCTTCCAGAATTTCCGATTTATGTGCCCGAACTGAACCTCCTCCAATCTCATAACCATTTAAGATTATATCGTATTGCTGGGCTATAATTGTTCCAATTTCATTGTCATCCCCTTTCATGTGCTTTTGCAAATCGTAAATCGCAGGCATCGAGAAAGGATTGTGCGTGAAGGTCCATCTTCCTTCATCAGTTCTTTCAAACATTGGGAAATCAACAACCCAAGCCGGGCATAATTCCTTCGGATTAATTAAGTGCAAGATTTTGCCTAATTCCTGACGAACAGCATCCAAAGCTTTATTAGCCGTTCCATAATCTGCCGCTGAAAAGAATACAATATCTCCAACTTCTGCATTGGTCGCTTTTATAATTCCAGCCGCAATATCTTCACCTAAAAACTTAATAATTGGAGACTGCAGTTCCTCTTCATTTACAATAATATAAGCCAATCCGCCTAAGCCGTGCTGTTGAGCAATAGCTGTAAGGTTTTCGATTTGGCCTTTTGACATACGTTTATTCCCTTGCTCTTTGGCCGAAACCTTGATGCATTTTACAATTCCGCCGTCTTCAATAGGCTTACTGAATACTTGGAAAGTGGTATCTTTTACAATATTGGTGATATCCTGCATTTTCAATCCGTAACGTAAATCAGGTCTGTCACAGCCATAGAAATCCATAGCATCTTTATATGTAATCACTTCAAACGGACGTAAAATCCACTTGTTGCCGTATATTTTCTTCACTACTTCATTAAACATTTTAGTGTTCAAATCTATAATCTGCTGCATACTTGCGTAAGCCATTTCCATATCCAGCTGCGTAAATTCCGGCTGACGGTCTCCACGGGAATCTTCATCTCTAAAACAGCGTGCAATTTGGAAATACTTTTCATAACCGCTCACCATCAGCATTTGTTTGAACTGTTGTGGCGCTTGTGGCAATGTATAGAAGAAACCTGCCTGTTTACGTGTAGGAACAATAAATTCACGTGCTCCTTCATCAGTTCCTGCACTTAAAATTGGGGTTTCAATTTCTAAAAATTCTTCTTCATCCAAGATGTCACGCAATAACTTAATTACTTTATGACGGTTTACGATAGCTCGTCTTACCTCTTCATTTCTGTGATCCAAAAACTTATATTGAAAACGCATTGCTTCATTCGTTTTGGCAGCTCTTTTAATTTCAAAAGGTAATGTTTTAGATAAATTCAAAATCTCTAAAACCGAAGTTTCCAATTCAATCTTACCAGTCCGCAATCCTGCATTATAATCATCTTCATTACGCCCAACAACTTTACCAGTAACCGAAATTACAGATTCCGGTTTCAATTTCACTAACTCATCGATATTAGGAAAAGACTCTCTGCTAATACGGATTTGAAAAATCTCATAGCTTGAATCACGCAAATCGATAAACATCAATTCACCGTGGTCACGAACACTTGCAACCCAGCCAGATAATATCACTTCTTGCTGGATATTTTCTTCTGATAATTGAGAAATTTTATGCGTTCTGTAAATATCTTTTATAATAATCGGAATTTCAGGAAACGATTCTTCCTGGCTTTCTTTATTCTCGGCAATTGTTTCTTTGGAAACTTTTTCAGATGCTTCTTTCTTTTCCAAAATAGCGTCGGCACCTAATTTGTCCAAAATAATCTGGCGAATTACTTTCCCATTGGCACCTTTTCCAATAACACCTAAAACCTTACCAACTAAAATGCCAGCTTTTCCTTGATCTCCAGCTTTAATATCATTGGCAACAGCCTCATTTTCTGAAATTATCTTAGCAATAACTTCTTGAATTTTATCTTCAGAAATTGTGTTTTCCTCGAAGTACTTATTGTAGTCAAAAGTTCGGTCTTTTAAATAACCCGTAATCGCGTTTTGAACTAAAACTGCCGTAATTTTTTCAGCTTTAAATAATTTGAAAATATCCGTCAAATGGGCAATGCTATGGATTTCAGCATAGTCTTCGGCCTTTATATTGTTTGCCAAAGTTTTAGCAACAAACGAAGGATCTTTAATTTCGTTATTTATTTCTACAAATGTTTGCGAACGCAGCTTATCTGCAGTAAAAAATTTGGCATCTTGCGGCAAAACACCACCGTTAATTAAAATAGATTCAACTGCAAATGGCAAAGCACTTGTATCTACTTTAATAGCTTCCACTTCTTTTTTAATCGTTACAAAAGGCAGATCCGGCTCAGAAATAAAACGGTAATCCGCTTCAAATTCTTTTTTACGCATTACTTTGGTCTGCTTTAAATCAGCATCCCATAACACAGTCGTTTGGTCAGGTCTAAACTCTTTATGATCGATAAAGTAATTAAACTGTTTTTCCACTTCTTCCTTCAGAGCTTCCACCATAAACTTAAATGAGTTCAAGTTTTTGATTTCCGTTCTTGGGTTTAATTCATAACTGTGCTTTTTTCTCAAAGACACAGAAACATCCGATTTAAATTCTCCTTTTTCAAGATTCGCTTCAGATATCCCTAAGTTTTGAACAATACGCTGAATATATTGCGCATAAGTTGAAGCGTCTTCAATATTGCGAATACAAGGTTCAGTAACAATTTCAATCAATGGCACACCTGCTTTGTTAAAATCGACTAATGAAATCTTCTTTTCGTGCATCAATTTCGCAGCATCCTCTTCAATATGAACCTGAGTTAAATTCACCGTAAATTGAGTACCATCATTTCGGTAACAAGACACGTGTCCGTCAGGAATTATTGGGTTATGAAACTGTGTAATCTGAATATTTTTTGGATTATCTGGATATTCGTAATGCTTTCTATCCCAAGATATCACTTCATTACTAAATGACGAATCCACCGCTTTTCCAAAATAAATCGCTTTTGTTATTGCTTCTCTATTTATAGCAGGCAAAACGCCCATTTGTCCGGTACAAACCGAACATATATTTTCGTTAGGTGTTTCAATTTCTTGGTTGGGACAAGAACAAAACAACTTGGTTTTGGTATTTAATCGAACGTGTGTTTCCAGTCCAATTACCAATTCTAAATCGTGGGCTTTTAAAGCCGCAGTTAATTGCTCCAATTCCATTATATCGTATCTTTTAAGAAGTTTGCAAACTTCAACACTAATTCATCATTATTTTTTGCAGCTGTAATCTGCAGTCCTGTGCTAGTTCCTTGTGGTACGGTCAAAGTTGGCAATTGCCCTAAACTAAAACCAACGGTATAAGCATCCGACAAATACATAGCCAGCGGATCTTTTAAACTGTCTCCAATTTTAGGAGGAGTACTTGGCGTAACCGGCGATAAAATGATATCCACTTCTTGAAAATCTTTGCTGAAGTTTTCAGAAATCTGATCTCTTAAAGCCAATCCTTTTAAATATATTTCATCCGAGAAACCTTGTGACAATACTTGGTTTCCACCAACAATTCTGCGTTTTGTTTCTTCTGAAAAATTTTCAGAACGCGTCACTGCATAAGTTTCAATTAAATTCTCAGCTTCTATGCGGTTTCCATAATTAGTTCCGTCCAAACGAGACAAATTTGAAGCCGTTTCAGCCATCGCCAAAGTATAGTAAGTTGAAACTAAGATATCCGATTTGAAAAAGTCCAATTCTTTTACTTCAATTCCTTTGGCTTTCAATTTTTCAATGCTTGTTAAAAAATCAGCTTTTATTTGGGCATCAATAGCATCACTTTCAATAAAGTTCTTGAAATAACCAACCGTTTTCACAGTTGAAACTGCAATTGCTTCTTCACTAATTTCGTTTGAAATAATTGAAGTTTGATCTTTTGGATCTTTTCCGCTCATTACATTCAGTACAATTCGGATATCTTCAATTGATTTAGCCAATGGCCCAACGCAATCCGTAGAAGATGCGTAAGCCATCAATCCAAATCTTGAAATTCTTCCGTAAGTTGGCTTCAAACCATAAATATGGTTGTACCCGGCAGGCTGACGAATAGAACCACCAGTATCACCGCCAATGGAAAAAACTGTATATTCTTTTGCAACGTTAACTGCAGATCCACCGCTTGAACCTCCAGCAACTAATGTTGGATCAATAGCATTTTTTACAGCCCCAAAAATCGTGTTTTCACTTGAAGAACCGTGACCAAAACTATCACAATTTTCCTTTACCAATGGAATAGCGCCTGCATCCAATAATTTCTGAATGGCTGTGGCCGTATAAGAAGATTTATAATTTTTCAGTAAATCAGAACTTGCAGTGGTGTAAGTCCCCTGCAGCATATATACATCTTTAATTCCAAAAGGAATTCCTTCCAACAAACCTATCGTTTCTCCGTTTGCAATTTTAGCATCTACTTTAGAAGCTAATTCCAAAGCTAAAGTGTCCAATAAAGAATTTACAGAGTTATACGTGTTTTGTTTCAGTAAGTCTAATTTTTCCTGTACCAAAGCGGTACAAGTTATTTGTTTTGACACCAATTGCTGGTGTATTTTTTTTATTTGAGAATCCATTTTATCCTTCTATAACTTTAGCAACAACTAAAAAACCATTTTTTTTGTTCGGGAAGTTTTCTAAAATGAGCTGTTTCTCAATATCCGAACTCTCTATCACAACATCTTCTCTCAAATTACTCACAGATACACAATTATAATTGACATTATTTGCAGCATTATTATTAGATGGAACTGCGTTTTTAATTACATCAAATAATTTGTTCACAGACTCTGAGGGCTGTGCGCCTTTAATACTCGACAAAATGTCGACTGTCATTGTTTTGCTCATAATTTTATTTAGTTTTAAAGTCAAACTTTTAAGCTCGCGAAATTACAAAAAGTTTTATTAGGGAATCAGGTTTTTTTAATGATTTCAGCCGTTCTTAACATAAAGAAGTCCTATAATCACACATTATGTTAAATATGTTTGTATTATTTCAAAATAATCAGAGAGAAATAACAAAATACAACTATTAAACCAGTAGGGAGTGGTTAAAACTTAAAAAACGATTATAAGGAGTTGCCAGCAACAAGAATTAGCTCAGACTTATCATCCAATACTCTCAATCAAATACTTCGTTCCATTAATCTCAAAAGTAAACCCAACTTTATTTCCCATCAATTTATTCCCAAGAGGTGATTGCGGAGACAAAGCAATAACATTCACCCCATCAATATTAATTTTTGGGAGTGCAAGACTGAGGTACAAATAAATTCCATTGGCTTTTACCAAACTTCCCAAAATAATAGTTTCGGCTACAATTGAGGGATCCAATTTATCCAAAACTGCTTTTTGAGTCAATACTTCTTTGAGTTTTGTATTGAGTTTTTCCTGTTCAATATGCATCATAGACAAAGCTGTCTCGTGCTTATCCCCTGCAGAACCTTTGGCATCGTTTTTAGAATCTTCAGTCAAAGCTGTAATCATATCTCTGAAAACATCTATTTTATCTTGAACTAATTGATTGTAGTGGTTGTATATTTTTTGTTTAAAAGTCATAAGGAAGATTTAACCGCAAAGTTAAAAGTTTTAAACACAAAGCCCGCAAAGAATTACACAAGGTTCGCAAAGGCTTTTCGGAATATTATTAGTTAAGCAAAACATAGCGTCCTTTGCGAAATTTTTTGCGAACCTTGCGATTAATTTTTTAAAAATCAAATTTATAATTTCCTCCTACCATCACCTGAAAACCTTGAACTTGATAATTCAGCCATTTTTGATAGTCATTATTCAAAATATTATTGGCTTTTAAAAAGGCTGTAAATCTTTCGTTGTGTTTGTAACGAACATTAGCATTCAAATCAAAATAACCATCCAATGTAATTGGTCCAGGAGCTGTAACATAAACAATATCGGTATTCAGCTGCTGGTCTTTACGTTCGCCTACATAAAACAAATTTACACCAGCAAACCATTTCTCGGTAATCATGAAATCTGCTTTGGAATTCAATTGAAGTTCTGGTAAATTCCATGCTTCCTGTTCTGATTTTTTAGTATAACTGCTCACTGTTACATCTGCTTCAACTGTTACGCCTTTAGTCAAGTCTGCTTTTATTTCTCCATAAAAACGCATTGTCGTCAAATCATCATAAAGCACTTGAAACGAATTTCCGAAACCATAATTGGCATTCGTATTCTTTTCGGTATAGTCATTACTTCTAAACAACGCTTTATTTTCATCATAAATATAAGATGCTTTCACATCATAACTCACCGTGCTTGCCAATTTCCCTTTTAATCCTGCCTGAATATCATACAGTTCATTTGTTGGCTTAATATTTAATGTAGGCGAAACAAATGGATTGTCATCAACAAAATTCTTATAGGTGTTTTGCTGTAAATTCCCAATGGCACTCGTATAAAATATCATTAAATCACCAACTACTTTATAAGAAGCGCTAATCGAAGGATATATATAGAATTTGTTCGTATCATTTTCTTTCCCCATACTATAAACTAATCCAGCACCAACATTTATAGTCCAATCCTCTCTAGTCATCACAAAACTTGGCTCTATTCCTAAGTTTGTAAATCCATAGTTAATAGGTGATGTATTCGTTTCCAAGTAATTTTTCTTAAAACTGCCATCAACATAATCAACAAAAATTTTAGTTTTTATGGCTTCGTCCATCACATCAAACTTAAAAGTTGGCGCCAGCAAAAAACTATTCTCTGCCGAACTAAATGCATCTGTAAAATGAGCAAAATCAAGAGTTACATCATTCACAATTCCATCCTCAAAAGCCATAGAACCGCCAATCGAAAATGTATTATAAGACTGTTGCGGATTAATACCATACACCAAGCCCATACTTTCCGGAAGTGTTAGAGTATTTCCAAAATCAGCTGGTAATCCATACCAGTTATAAATTTGGTTTCGATATCCTGCTTTTAAATTCCAAGCGATTTCCTGTTTATTGCTGCCATACAGCAAATCGATTTTAGTATCATAAAAGAAATCATCAAGCTGAACATCTTTTATGCCACCTTGAGATGAATTGTGGCGAAACATACCGCTTACATATTCATTATTATTAAGATCTTCATTCACATATAATTCAGCATTCAAAGAGCCATAATTTCCAATACCCAGGGTCGCATAATTTTTAAACAAACGTTCTTGCTTTCCTTTTTCCACTCCTTGCGCATTTCCTTTGGAAGGAGAAAACGTAGATGCTACCGGAAAAGGCAAAATAGAATAGCTAACACTTTCTTTCTTAGCATTTTCATCATTTGTATTCACAGGAACTTCTTTTACTTTGAACGCATCAGAAATTGTCGGCGTGTATGGTTTTACCACATTTACTACTTCTGTTCCAATATTATCCTGTTTGTTTTGAGCAAATGAAAATTGGGAAAGTAACAGGAGAAAAATCCCCAACCCTAACCTCACCAAAGGAAAAGGAGTAGAGAACGTTGATTGCTTATTTATGAATGTTTGTATATTTTTGATTATCATCTTTCTTTTTTTTCTGTTTTCTGACTTCTGCGCTCTAATTTCTGCTATCTGGACTATACTTCCCACTCACCCTTTGCGATAAATTGTGTTCTTCCTCCAATTTTTATATCAAATTTATCTCCAGCAAATTTTCCGTCAAAATGGATTCGCGAAGGTCTGTTCATAAAATCACCTTGTCGATTGACTATTTTAATTTCCTGTGACTGGTATTTCAAAAGAAAAGCCTGCAGACATGTACTGGCACTGCCTGTCGCAGCATCTTCCCGAATCTGATTATTTTCCACATATAACATTCTGCTGTACAATTTTCCTTCGTCAAAACAATAGAAATACAAGGCTCTGTGATCTGTTCTGCAATTAACAAGTAACCAATCTTTCATTTTAAGCAAATCCAGATTTAAATTCTGAAGTGCTTTTATATTTTTAAGCGGAATAATAACAAACGCACTTCCTGTAGTCACTTCCTGAATGGGAAATTCATCATCAAAATCAGCAGTGTTCAAATTACTGAAAGACAAAAAACCTTCTTTTGCGAAAACATCCCAAAATTGTGGTTGTGCTGCCTGCAGCCAAACCAAATCTCCCGACTGCTGAATTGGAATCTCTCCAATTGGCACTGTCAATTTAAAATTTTGAGGATTCGTACTAACTATTTTATTCATCAGTACCCATGAAGTCCCAATAACCGGATGACCTGCAAACTTCATTTCGTATTCTGCAGTAAAAATTCTAATTGTCGCACTATTATTTTGTGGTTCAATCTTAGTTATAAAAGTGCTTTCGGCAAAGTTAATTTCGTTTGCTATTTTCTGCATTTCTTCTGTACTCAAACCATCAGCTTCCAAGAAAACGGCCAACTGATTTCCGGCATATTTTTCCTCAGCAAAAACATCCACTATATAAAAAGGTAATTTCATTCTGCTTTATTTAGTTATTGATGAATTTGTTTTGGCTTCTTCTGTTTTTATTCTGTCCAGTTCAGTTTTGGCTTCTTCAACCACATCTGAATAATCTGTAAAATTTTCGATTACATTGTCTAAAACGTAGGTCGCTTGGTAACTGTCTTTCAAACCATAATAATTCTTTGCCATTAGAACCAAACCTTTGGCTCCATAATAACGGTAACTTGAATAATTCTTGGCTAATTTTTGAATGACGGTGTTAGAAAGCTCAAATTTCCCGTCTTTGTTTTTAAAATAGGCATCATAATATAAAGCTTCTGCTGCCAATTCGCCTTTGCTTACCGTCAGCAATTTTGCATAAGCGGTTTTGGCTTTGGCTTCATCACCAGACTGCATCGCAGAACGAGCAACGATAATCTGAGCATCGCTTTTTACATTTTCCTCTGTTTTTGGATTCGTTAAAACCTTATCAGCATACACAACGGAATTTGAATAATCCTTTGTTTCATAATAACACTTCATCAAATTCGCTTGCGCAAAAGTTTTATTCTGCGGAAAATCAGCTTCTTTTTCTATACGAGCCAAAACTGGAATTCCTTTATCACAATTTTTATCTTTTAAAAATATTTGAGCCAAACGAACCAAAGACTGCTCCGTATATTCACATCTAGGCTGGCTTATCACAAACTCATAATTAGGAACTGATTTACTTTCTGAACCTTCAGCATAATACATTTGTGCCAATTGGAAATTGGCCTGCAGAATATGCACTCCATTAGGAAACTTAGCCACATAATTACTAAAACCAGAAATAGCCTGCTTAGTATTGCCTTGTTCCAATTGTTTTTGAGAAGCCTCAAAAGTATCATTATCCAAATCCAAATCGGTTACAGCTACAAAATCCAATGTGCGAACCCAAGTAGCATACTCATCTACTTTTCCGTTATCGACATAAATCAAACGAGCTGTAGAAACCGCTTCGTAAGCTTCGGGAGTTTTAGGAAATTCGGAAGCTACTTTTTTAAATTTGGCAATAGCCAAATCATCCTTATCCGAATTATAATAAATCAATCCCTGACGCAAAATAGATCTCGAAGTATAAGAACTGCTTTTGTAATTTGAGATTAATCTATCATAAGCTTTTATAGCCAAATCCTGTTTATTATCAGCAACATACGTATTCCCCAATTCAAACAAAGCATCGTCCTGATAATCTGATTTTGGGTATAAGGTCAAAAATGCATTCAGCTCTTCTATTTTTTTACTGTTTTTCGAAAGAAATCCATAGCAAAGCGCTTTTTGGAAATAAGCATAATCTGCATCAACGCTTTTAGATTCTATTACCTTATTATAGGCATCTAATGCAGCCTGATATTTAGTCGTTACAAATCGGCAGTCTGCCAAGCGTAAATAAGAATCATTCAGACGAAATTTATCCGCCTTATTGCTATCAATCTGATTCTGAAAATAGTTCCCAGCAGTTTCATACTCTTTCAGTTTGAAATTAGCGTAGGCAATATTATAATTAACGTTTTTGAATTCAACAGTTTCTTTGGCTTTTGGCAAATCCAAAAACTGCTGATAACTCAATAAAGCTTCTTTGAAATTTTCCAAATTATATTCGGATTCAGCCTTCCAAAAAGCGCATCGGGCTGTAATTATTGCGTCTTTTGGTTCTTTCAAACCTTTTTCAAACATAGATAAAGAACCAAAATAATCACTGTTTGTGTACAATTCCAATCCTCTGTAGAAAACTACTTTTTGATAAACACCTCTGTTTTCTGATGATTTATTTTTTTCTAATAAAACCAATGCTTCCTTGTAATTCTTCGATGAAATATAAGAATCAATCAACAGTTTTTCAATAACACCATTATTTGAATTGGTTGGATATTTACTCATAAAACCCAGCAAAACTTCGGGAACGCTTTGATATGAATTTCCAATTTCATAACTCAATTTGGCATAATTAAAACTAGCATCTTCCTGCAGTTTTAAATTAAAATTCATTTCGGATGCATTCTTGAAAGCATTCAAAGCCTGTTGTTTTTTATTGGATTCCAAATAACTTTCCCCTAAATGATAATACGCGTTTTGAGCTATAAAATCATTTCCGTCGATAATTTTATTGAATTGGGAAACTGCGTTTTCATAATCCTTTTGCACATAATAGGCATAACCTAACTGATAAAAATCGGTGTTATTCCATTTTCCATTTTTTCCTTTATACCCCACCAGATAAGGAATTGCTTTGTCGTATTGTTTTAGGTTAAAATAGCTTTCGCCAATAATTTTATTCAATTCAGATTTTTCTTCAGCAGTAGAATTTGGCATCGCTTTAATTCCCAAATCGATGGCTTTTTGAAAATCCCCTGATTTAAAACTCATATCCGATTTGTAGTAGGATAATTTCTCTGCATATTTTTCATTTCCGGAAACCTGATCAAATTGCTTATTCGCTTCAGCATAATCATCAGATTCATATGCCATGAAACCCATATAATATTTACTTTGCGTACCGTATTCATCAGAACTGGCTACTCTGCTAAAATAACTTTTGGCTTTTTTTGAATTTTTAGCATCAAAATAAGTATAACCTTTTTCAAAATTAAACTTGTTCCGTTCACTGTCTTTTAAAACACTTTCATCAACTCTTTCAAACCAATGCATTGCTTCTTTATATTCATGATGATCAAAATAATAGTAAGCCACATCTATAAAAGCCTGGTTTTGTTTTCGGCTTGCAGGATATTCCTCTACAAAACGATTAATTAGTTCCTCAGCATTATCCTGATCGGTGCGAATAGCGCAGTTAGCAATATAATAAGCACAATCTGACTGTAAACCTTCTGTTTTGGCAGTTTTTTGAACTTGCTTAAAAATAATTTGTGCCGAAGTATATTGTTTATCCTCATATAAAGAAACCGCTTTGTCGAAGTCCTTTAATGAATAAGTGCTAATTGTCGATTGTTGAGAAAACAGGGAGGTTATTTGAACAAAAAAAAGGAATAAAAAAAGCCTGATATGTTTACGCATTGTAGTTTTTATTTAGTCAATCAAAGATATTTAATTCTGTTTCTATAACGAAAGGCAGATCGCTTTTATTATAAACTATTTTTAAACAGAAAACCTCACCCCAAACTCCTTTCAAAGAAGAGGGAACTAAACAAGGAGTTGAAATTTGCTTTTTTTTGAAATTTTGTCTTTTGGGATTTGCTTTTTTCCTTTTGCCTTTTATTTTTCACCTTTTACTTTTGTATTTGGATTTTATCTTTTTACTTTTACCCAATAAACAATTTCTATTATGTCACAATCTGTACTGTCTTTAAAAAACGTAAACATATATCAAGAAGGAAAAGCTATTTTATCCGATGTTAATCTGGAAGTCAATCACGGCGAATTTATATATATCATTGGGAAAACTGGTTCTGGAAAAAGCAGTTTATTAAAAACATTATATGCTGATTTACCTTTAACGGAAGGCGAAGGCAAGATTGTAGAATTTGATTTAGCCACTTTAAAAGAAGATGATATTCCTTTTTTGAGAAGAAAAATCGGTATCGTTTTTCAGGATTTCAAATTATTGCCAGACCGTACTGTAAAAGACAATATGTTATTTGTTTTGAAAGCAACCGGCTGGAAAGACAAAGATGAAATGGATGCTAAAATCGAAGAAGTTTTGTCTAAAGTAAACATGAAAGATTTTGCAGACAAAATGCCACATCAGCTTTCTGGCGGAGAACAACAAAGTATTGCTATAGCAAGAGCTTTATTGAATGATCCCGAATTTATTCTTGCAGATGAGCCAACAGGAAATCTTGATCCTCAAACCAGCGCCGAAGTACTTGAAGTTTTAAGACAAATCAATGCCTTAGGCAAAACAGTTATCATGGCAACGCATGATTATGCGCTATTGATGAAATTCCCAAACAAAACCTTAAAATGTGAGGACGCAACTATTTTTGAAGTAGTTCAAAGAACGGTATAATGCTTTCTATTCTTATTCCAGTTTACAATTACAATGCTTTCCCATTAGTTTTGGAATTATACAAACAATGTTCAGAATGTAATTTGGAATATGAAATAATCTGTCAGGATGATGCTTCGAATGTTTTTTTAGTTGAAAATAACGAAATAAATACTTTAGAAAAATGTTGTTTTTCCTCTAATGAAACTAATTTAGGAAGAGGAAAAAACATTAACAAAATGGCTAGAAAAGCAAACTATGATTGGTTGCTCATTTTAGACTGCGATACTCTTCCTCAAGGCTCCGATTTTATAAAAAAATATCATATTGGAATCCAGGAAAACGATAACTCGATTATTTTTGGCGGAATACTTTATGAACCAAAAAAACCGGATAAAGATCAGTTATTGCGCTGGAATTACGGCCATCGAAGAGAGTCCCTTTCTGTAGAAAAAAGAAAAACAAAGCCTAATAGCAGCGCATTAAGTTCTAATTTATTGCTAAAAAAAGAACTTTTTTCGCAATATCCTTTTGATGAAAATATTACAAAATACGGCTACGAAGATCTATGCTTTATGAAAACATTAGAAGCAAATAAAATCAAGGTAACCCATATAGAAAATCCAGCTTTTCATTTAAATTTAGAGACCTCTGCCTTATTTTTGGACAAAACAAAAACAGCTCTGGAAAACTTAGTTTATATTGTGAATTCTAAAAAAATAGATTTGAAAGACAGTAAAATAATTACTGCATATTCCTTGCTGAAGAAACTAAAACTGACACGCCTTACCGTTTATATATTTAATTTATTCGAAGATAAAATTGCTGCCCAATTAATTTCGAACAAACCATCACTTTTGTTATTTGACTTATATAAATTAGGGCATTTTAGCAAATTACAGTCAAAACAATAGAAGTATTTAGAGCAAACTTTCAAAAAGATTTTGCCATTTTTTCATGATTATTCCCAAATCATAAACAGTAGCACTTTCAGAAGCATTTTTCCCCATTTGGAATCTCAAATTTTCATCTTCAATTAGTAATTCTAATTTTTCAACAAAAGAATCTGAATTTCCATCTTCTATTAAAAAACCGTTTATTCCCTGTTTTATAATTGATCTGGGGCCAGATGGGCAATCATAAGCAAGGCAGGGCACACCATATGTCATTGCTTCAAGCAATACCATAGGAAAAGCTTCCGAACGAGAAGTCATTAAAAAAAGAGAAGCTTGATTATAGCTGCTCTGAATATCCTTGGTTGGAAAAATAAAATTTACATTACTTGAAATCTTCAAAGTATTAGCCATTTTTTGGTATTCCGAATTAACATTCCATTGTCCATAAATATCCAGTATCCAATCAGAATGTTTTTCAACTATTCTGCTCCAAACCAATAGCAATCTGTCAAGGCCTTTTATATAGGGATTCATACAAACGGACATTGCTTTTTTATTGATTAAATCTGCTTTTTCTGTTACGGCGAAGCTTACAGGATTAGGGATAACTACTTTATTTTTAGCATTCCACTCCTTACTCTCTTCATTCGTCATCGTCACAAAACAAGTGAATTTTTTTATTGTTTTCTGCTTAAAAAAACGAACCAATTTAGACCGAAACTTAGTGTAGAAATTTTTATTTTTTACTTTTTCAAAAGAAGCTGAAAAATGGGTTTCAAAAACTATGGGGATGTCTGTTTTTATAAACCAAGGAATAAACAGCCACAATACAGCATCACAGACTACTATTACATCTGGTTTTTCATTGAAGACTATTTTTTTAATCAAATGGATATAGTCTCTTAAAAACAAGAAAGCATTTTTTGTTTTTTGAATGTTATACCATTTTATTTCTGAATTAAAATTATAAAAACAATTAGAAGAACCATCATTTACAGAAAGAATAACAATTTTGTAATTCAAATTGGCTGCAAAATAATTTGTTTTCAGGGAAACAACTCGAGAAATTCCGCCAGAGTCCGTTATATCAGGTGCTATGTATAGGATTTTCATCTTTTTGACTCCAAAAATCCATCAAAATCCCTAATATAGTCCTCTTCATCAAAAACATCTGATGCCAAAACAAGACAAACCGCCCCCGAAGAAAAATTCTCAAGCTCTCTCCAAAAACCATTTGGAATCAGCAAGCCTATATTAGGTTTATTCAACAGATAACTTTTTTTATTGTTGCCATCATGAATTGTAACTTCAAAACTGCCGCTCAAAGCAACAAGAACTTCCTGCTGCAGGATATGAGAATGCCCGCCTCTAAAAGCATTGCTTGGCACATCAAAAAGATAATAAACACGTTTGAATTCGAATGGCAGGAAACCGCTTTCTATAACTCCTAAATTCCCTCTGAAATCTTCAACAACCGGAATTTCAAGCAACTGTATTTCTTTAATCATTTCCTTTATTATTTTTATCAATCTGCATCAAATCTAACCATTGTTCTCCAATTCTGTCTAAAGAAAAATGCTGAATGCTTCCTAAAGTATTTTTTTTGCAATAATTATATAAAACCTCATCTTCAATAAACAGATTCATAGCTTCGGTTAGTTTTTTCAAATTTTGATTTTCTACCAAAATACCATTTACTTTATCTGTAATCATTTCTCTTGGCCCAGTTTGGCAATCAAAAGCTACAACAGGAGTCTGGCAGGCCAATGCTTCAAGAATCACATTGGGAAATCCTTCATTCAAACTGCTCAAAATCAAAAAAATAGCTTTTTTTAAATATTTATATGGATTATCCTGAAAACCTAGAAAATGCACATATTCAAAAACGTTATTGTCTTTCGCTATTTTTTCCAGCACTTCTTTATTTCCATTTCCTAAAATGATAAGATGAATTTCTTTTTTTGGCAAAATAGAATCTGCATAACTCAAAATCAATTTATCAAACTGTTTTATGGAATTTTCATACTGACCAACAGCAATTATATATTCAAAATCAACAGCAATTGTTTCATTGCTTCTTTCATTTACTTCGTCTAAATTAATTGGATTGGGAATCGTTATTACATTTTTCAAATGATATTGACTCTCAATCAATTCCTGAACTTGATTTACAACAGTTACAGTAGCATAACTTTTATCATAAATCAGTCTGGCCAGCCAAGCATTTTTGGGTATATAATAATCGATTAAGAAACTATGTACTGTAAAAATAGTTTTTGCTTTATAAATAAACCGGGCGATAATTAATTCTTGAATTGTCTTTCTTCTAGGGCGAAAATCAATGATAAAATCGAAATTGTTTTCACTTAAATATTGTCTCAAAAAAAGAAGCCGTTTCAACTTATTGCCAAATCCATTCGAATCGTTTTTAAGCAGTCCTAAATTAATAAGCTTTCCAGAATAGCGATAGCCTACACAATCTAAAACAATTATATTATGAATTTCAATTCCCTTTTTTTCAAAAAAAAGGGACAAATTTGCCATTACTTTATCACCGCCGCCTTCGCTCAACCGATACCCTACTAAAGCTATTTTATATTTTTTTTCGGGTAATATCATTTTCATTTTCTTATTTTCGTTTCAAATATAACACTAATGCGGATTCTACTTATTGGCGAATACAGTCTTTTGCATAATTCTTTAAAAGAAGGATTAATTGAACTTGGTCATGAAGTTATTTTGGCAGCCAATAGAGATGGTTTTAAGCAATATGCAACAGATTACAACTACGAAGCCAAATGGCTGACAATCAAGTTTTTTGATATCCCTAGAAAAGCCATTTACCGTATTTTCAATTTTGATTTTGCGAGTATAGAAACCGGTATCCGTTTTTATTTTTTTCTTCCAAAATTAAAAAATTTTGATGTAGTACAGTTTATCAACGAAGCTTCAATAAAAACGCCCAAAAAGTTTGAACTTTTCCTGATGAATAAAATATATAAAACGAACAAAAAATTATATCTGCTATCTACCGGAATTGACTATTCTACTTTAAAGTTTTACATCGAAAATAAATCAAAAAAATCAATCCTTCAGCCCTATTTTCAAAACCCGAAACAAGATAAAGAATTCAAACCATTTTTTGACTATTTTGATGAAAATCATATCAAAATACACCATTTTATAAAAGAAAAATTCAGCGGAATCATTGCTTCCGATTTTGATTATGTGGAAGCAAACAAAGTTAACACGAACTATTCCGGTTTTATTCCCTGTCCGGTAAATACCAAAAAATTAGTCTTTAATGAATTAATTATAAAAGATAAAGTCGTTATTTTTCTTGGCATCAGCAAATGGAGTTATCATCAGAAAGGTATTTTGTTTTTTGAAAAAGCATTAGAAATTATCAAAGAAAAATTTCAAGATAAAGTAGAAATTATTACCGCCAATACAATCCCATATCCTGTTTACATTGAACTGTACAACAAGGCACATATTCTGCTGGATCAGTTATACTGCTGTGACCAAGGCTACAATGCACTCGAAGCTATGGCAAAAGGAAAGGTGGTTTTTACTGGTGCCGAAACTGAATTTACAGAGCATTATAACATTACCGAAAGAGTGTGTATCAATGCAATTCCTGATGTTGATTATTTGGTAAAAAAACTTTCTTTTTTAATTGAAAATCCCGAAGAAATTATTGCAATCGGTAAACGGGCCAGGGCTTTTATCGAAAAGGAGCATGATTATATACAAATTGCAAAAAAGTATTTGGAAGTATGGAAAAGCTGACTTGAAACCACTAGATTAAACAATCAAAGATTGATCTAAAATTTCTCTTTCTCCCTCCCAATCTCTCGAAATATTATTTCGGATCAAACTTGACGGAATCCCTCCGATAAGGATATTATTTCCATACAAAGTATAGTCTTTATTGCATAAACTATTAGATGCAATTGTACAATAATTAGGTGTTTTAGTATTTTTCATTACAGAAACCCGGCTTCCGATATAGTTGTAATTCCCAATCAAAATTGAACCATTCATGTCGAATTTTTCTTGTGTTTCGGTATCGAACATCGGATGAAAATTGGTATCAATTATCTGTGATTCCGAACCAAAACGAGCATAATTACCCAAGATCACCTTGTCTAAACAAACTAATTTTGAATTTGAACCCAACGATGCCATGTGCCCAAATTCACAATATCCCTCATCTCCAATAAAGATAAAATAATCTTTGCCAAATTGTACATGTCCTTTAAAAATGACATTTCCTTCAATATTAATTTCGGCAATTCCTTTATGACGCGTATTCATTTCATAAGGCTGGCCAAAACCGATCATTCCTGTTTTAATATTTCCTATAATTTCAATCTGACCTGCAATAGATTTAAATTTTACGCTCCCATAAAAAAAGACCGGCATTTTTTTAGCAATGCTGAAAGGAAATTTTTTAAAATTAAAATACAATGTCTTTGTCCAGTTTACTGAATAATAAAGCTTCAGTTTCTTGAAAACTTTTTTTAGATTTCGATAATAATTTTTCAAAATTCCAATCATTTTTTTCTTTTCAGTATTGAATTTAAGACCAACTTTAATTCCACTTTTTTATTCATTTGAAACAATACAAAAATCAGTGAAATGATTACCATAAACGACATTAAACTATACTTTACAATTGGATTGGTCAGATATCTAAGCAAAAAAGTTACCACACACATCACAAGACAAATAAAATAAACGAGATAAAAGTCGGAGTCAAAATAAAAATTATATCTTTTTTTTGTAATTATTTTAAGGCTAATAAAATGAATAATATAATAGACAAAAAAACTAAAACCGACACCCTCCAAACCATAAAAATAATAACCCAAAATATTTAAAACCAAAGACAAAATACTAAATCCAACTGCGGTTTTAATAAACATTTTAGAATCTCCCTTGGCAAGCAGAACAAATCCCATAGACCATGAAACAGCTCTAAACAGCATCGCTAATATCCCGAAACAAACCATCGGTATGATGGCATTAAATTTTGGCGTATAAATAGTTCTCACAATCAGCGGAATCATCATCAAAAATAAAATTATTATTGGTGTAATTATAAGAATTGACACAAATGATTGTTCTGTTACACTAATTCTAACTTTTGTATTATCATCATTTATAGCAGACAGTTTCGGAAAATAATCAGTACTCATGACCGTAAAAATAATCCCTACATAAGAATTCAACAGCGTGAAGCCGGCATTGTAATACCCCACTTGTTCCAAACCTCCATATTTCCCGATGTAAACCTGAATTAAATAGGCAGTCACTAACGTAAACAAACCGCTTATAGTCAGCATTATTCCTAGCCTGACAATACTTTTCCCTTCTGCTGTCAATTGATTATTTGGCATAACAGCCTTTTTAAATTTTATCTTTTTGGAATAAAAAAAAGCAAAAAACAATGCCGACAATGATGCAACGATAATAGTAGGAACAATAGCATCAATACCCAAATAGTAATAAAAAGGGATCGAGAATAACAATCCGAATAAATTTCCATAAAAATTAGCCTGCGCCAAAAGTCTCATTCGGCGTAATCCCTGCAAAATTACAAGCTCTCCCATCATGAGCTGTTTCAGCAGTAAAGTCACCGAAAGAAAAACAAACGGAAAAGTGTGATTTGAATTTCCAAATGTTAAAACACTTAGCCATTTTGAAAAAATAACAGTAATTACAGCCCCAAAAATCCCAGTAATTATCGCTAACTTTTTTATGACAGTAACTGTAGTTCCTACCGAATCTAAATCTTCGTTTTTATAATTTTCAGAAATGTGTTTTACAGAACTTGTTTCAATTCCTAAACCTGTAAAACTGCTAATTATCGCTAAAGTAGAATTTAATAATGAAATAATTCCCATCCCAGCCGGACCAATAAATATAGCAATCAATTTAGTCCGTATGATAGAAAAAATGATTGTAAAAAATTGTACTCCTCCAAAAAGAGAAGCCGTTTTTAAAATCTGCTGATATGATTTTTCGGTAACAGACACTAATTAATATCTATTTAAAATTTCGACAACATAATCTACCTCATCTATTGTCATTACAGGACTTATAGGCAGGCTCAATACTTCGTTATGTATTTTTTCAGTGATAAGGAAAGACAAATTATTCCACGATTCAAAAGCTTTTTGCTTATGGGGCGGAATCGGGTAATGAATCATCGTTTGGATTCCGTTTTCCAATAAATAATTTTGTAAATCATCTCTATTTTTGGTTCGAATGACAAACAAATGAAAAACATGATTATCACTTAAATCCCAAAAAGGCAAAATGATTTTATCGTTTTTTATTTCAGACAAATAACGTTTAACGATGATTCTTCGCTTTTCATTATCGGCATCTAAGTTGGTTAATTTTAAGTTTAGGAAAGCTGCTTGCAATTCGTCTAATCTCGAGTTAACTCCTATAAAATCATTCTGATATTTTGTTTGAGAACCATAATTTCTGAGAGATTTGATAGTTTTGGCGAGCAGTTCATCATTCGTCACTACAGCTCCACCGTCTCCAAGTGCACCAAGGTTTTTTCCTGGGTAAAAACTGTAAGCTACAGCCGATTGCGGGTTACTGATTGCCCCTGCCGATTGTGCGGCATCTTCAATAACTAAAAGGTTATTTTGCTTTGCAATGGTATTTATCGCATCCATTTCGGCCAATTGACCGTAAAGGTGGACAGCAAGAACAGCTTTGGTTTTAGATGTTATTTTTTCTTGAATTAAACTAGAATCAATATTGTAGGTTTCTAATTTTGGTTCTACTAAAACAGGCACTAAATCAGCTTGAAGAATGGCAAGTATACTGGCAATATAAGTATTAGCCGGCACGATTACTTCGTCACCTTTTTGTAATTTTCCAAGCTGGATGTAGCCTTTAAAAATCAAGACTAAGGCATCTAAACCATTCCCGACACCAACGCAGTGCTTGGCTCCGCAATAGTTTGCAAAATTGGATTCAAACACCTGAACTTCTTTCCCTAAAATATACCAGCCCAAATCTAATACCGATTTCAATTTCTCTTGAAAAGCGGTTTCATAAGGTTCGTTTATTTTTTTTAAGTCTAAGAATTTGATCATTTTAAAACGCTTTCTAGTTTAGAAAAATGAGCAGTTTCCACTTCGTAAAAATCATGGACTACGATGTTTGCTCCAAAACTTTCTTTCCAATATGATAATCCGCTATTGAGTATTTTTCCTTGATTTTCATTGGATATTCCAAAATCAAAAAAACGTTTATGAGCAAATACATTGTTTATTAAATACTCAAATAAAAAATCTAAACTCCCGAGATTTTCCTGTTCATCATATTTTGAAATATATTGGCAATGCGCCACATTTTCGGATTCAAATATGGTTGTTCCTGCTACAATCTGATTATTAAAATACACATTGAACTGCCGTATGTTTTTATCAAAATGCTTTTTTAATAATTGAATTTCAAAGAGAGTATGAACGGGTTCTGCATTGTATTTTAATTCTAAGTTGGGAATTAAAACTTGATTCCAAAAAGATTCAAAATTACTTTCTTCTTTTATGGTTAATCCATTGCTCATTCCTTTTTGAATGCCCCGTTTTCTTATTTTTGAAAATTGAAATGGCTTTGACAAATCAATTATTGCCAGCGTGTCTCTCCTAATTAATTGGGCTTCCGCCAAAAACAGTGCATAATTCAATTCTTCGGCGGGTTTGTTATGATAAATAGACGGAAGTGTTTTTAGTTGAATTTTGGTAATTTTATTCTCGCTCAAATAAAATAATACAGCCTTAAAAACTAGAATTACTGAAGCTAACTTTAGATTCTCTTTATAAACTAAACCTCCGTAAGTCAACCCATGATGTGAACAAATACGCTCTCCTGTTCTATTAGCTGGTAAAACGGCAACTGTCTTTTTACCTTCAAGAACCATTAGAGAAAAATCTTCAAATCGGTCTTTGTGATATTCCATAAAATCACGATGAAAAAGGAACGTAGCATTTTTGGCTTGGTTTACAAATGTATTCCAACTGTCATAGTCACTTTCCTGATATCGTTTTACACCGTAGTTTTTCACAATAGAGTATTAAAGACTGGAAAAGTACACAATTAGGCTAATATTCTAAATAGGAATTGCAAAAAATTCTAAACTGCCGGTAATGCATTCTGATAAAACTTTCTTGGAAATAAAACCCAAATACCAATTTCTAGCACTTTGTTTCCGGATTGCCCGCGAGAGGGATAGAAATAAGCTACCAAAGTAGCATGGATAGCCCGACCGCATACCGATAAAAGGGCGTATAACCGCAAAGAAAATTTGCCCTTTTTTCGGTATGGGGTCTCGCCCAAACGATCTTTATCAAACGACGAATAAATTCAGATTAATTATTTATGTTCTAAAGGAGCGAGATGCCATTTATATTTTACGGCCATCAGGCGAATCACAATAATTATGGATGAAGTTGCCAGATATAAAACATCATTTTCTACATTCATTTTTCGAAGGGCAAAAAATACGATGCCTCCAATTATACAAATGGTTGCATAGACTTCCCGGCGAAAAATAACGGGAATTTCAACGCATAAAATATCACGAGTAACGCCTCCAAAACAGGCAGTCATGGTTCCTAGGGCGATGCAAATAACGGGATGCAGGTGGTAATCAATTCCTTTTTGGATTCCGATTAAGGTAAAAACACCCAATCCAATGGTGTCAAATAATGCTAGTGAAGTTCGGAGTCTGTCTAATTTTTTTCTGAATATAATTGCCAAAATAAAACCCCAAACAATTACATACACATAAGTTGGGTCTTGCATCCAGCCTACCGGGGTTCGGCCAATCATGACATCACGCAGGGTTCCGCCACCAACAGCCGTTACAAATGCAATGATAAAAACACCAAATGGATCAAGCTTTTTGCTCATTGCCGCTAATGCACCAGACATTGCAAAAGCCATGGTTCCGATGATGTCGAGTAGGTGAAACATTTTTGAAATTTAGGTTTTAGACGGCAGATTTCAGATTCTGCTTAATATTTCAAAATTAAATAAAAACTGCTTACTGCCAGTCATTTTAAGAATTTAAAAAATGGTAGTACCTTAGCACCATAGAAACCAATCTCCGACAGACTTGAAACAAATCACTTCCATCCAAAATCCTTTTATAAAATCCTTAGTGTTATTACAGGAAAAAGCAAAAGCCCGCAAACAGTCGGGAACATTCTTGATTGAAGGAAAACGTGAAATTTCACTAGCCATGAAAGGCGGATACGAAATAGAAACGATTTTGTTTTTGCCCGAAGTCTGCTCTGAAACTGAAACCCAAAAATTATCAGGTAAGGCTGAATTAATTGAAATCAACAAAGAAGTGTATCAAAAACTGGCATACAGAGATACTACCGAAGGAATTTTGGCTGTAGCCAAAACCAAATCAATGCAGTTATCCGATTTACAATTATCCGAAAACCCATTGATCCTTATTGCCGAAGCTCCAGAAAAACCTGGAAACATAGGTGCATTATTGCGCACTGCCGATGCTGCAAATCTTGACGCCGTGATTATTGCCAATCCAAAAAGTGATTTATACAATCCTAATGTAGTTCGGTCAAGCGTAGGCTGTTTGTTTACCAATCAGATTGCTACAGGAACTACTGCCGAAATTATTGCTTTTTTGAAAGAAAGAAATATCAATTTTTATTGCGCTACTTTACAAAATTCCACGTCTTACCATACCCAAGATTATACTTCGCCAACAGCTCTAGTTGTAGGAACTGAAGCCACGGGACTGACACAGGAATGGCGTGATGCTGCCACCCAAAATATTATTATCCCAATGCAGGGAGAAATAGACAGCATGAATGTTTCAGTTGCTGCAGCGATTTTGATATTTGAAGCAAAGAGGCAGAGAGGTTTTTAGATTGCCGATTTTTAGAATAAAGAGCATAGAAAATAGAATTCCGATTACAGATTAGAAAACAATTAAATCGAATAATATAAAAAAAATTAGCTTCACCCTTTTAATCCTTCTCGCATTTAGCTTTCATTCTTTTGCTCAAATAACGGAGCAAGAAGTGGACAATTTAGTCAATCGAACTTTAACTGCTTTTAATGTACCCGGAATTGCGGTAGCAATAGTAAAAGACGGAAAAGTAGTTTTGGCGAAAGGCTACGGAGTAAAATCGATCCTTACTAATGAAAAGACAGATGCAAATACCCTTTATGCAATTGCTTCCAACAGTAAGGCTTTTACTAGTGCAGCTTTGGCAATCTTAATAGACGAGGGCAAACTGAAATGGGATGATAAAGTCATTACTTATCTGCCAAATTTCAAAATGTATAACGATTATGTAACCAATGAATTTACTATTCGGGATTTGTTGACTCACAGAAGCGGTTTAGGACTTGGCGCGGGTGATTTGATGATTTGGCCTGACGGAAGCAATTTTACCGCACAGGATATCATAGGGAATTTACAATACTTGAAACCGGTATCAGGTTTTAGGACAAAATTTGATTACGACAATTTATTATATATGGTTGCTGGAGAAGTTGTTCATAAAGTAAGCGGTATGAGCTGGTGCGATTTTGTTGAAAGCCGAATTATGAAACCATTGGAGATGAAAAATAGTGCGGCTTCATTTGTCCGATTAAAAGACACCAGCAACGTGATCGTTCCCCACGTACCCATCAATGGAAAACTAAAAGTAATAGCAAGAAGCAAAGGCCAGGTAATGGATCCGGCCGGCGGTATCTACTCAAATGTAAACGAAATGAGCAAATGGGTGATCATGCAATTGAACAATGGAAAATACGGAATTGAAAACAAACAGTTATTCTCGGAGAAAGAACACAATGAGATGTGGACGCCGCAAACTATAATTCCAGCAAGAACAAGACCTCCTTACAACGTTCATTTTTCTGCTTACGGTTTAGGATGGTTTTTAAACGACCCAAAAGGGTACAAACAAGTTTCACATACGGGAGGTTTAGAAGGGATTGTCACACAAGTAACTCTTATTCCTGAACTCAATTTAGGAATTATAGTTTTGACTAACCAGCAATCAGGTGATGCATTCTCTGCAATAACCAATACAATAAAAGACAGCTATCTGGGAATCAAATCAGAGGATTATGTAACCCTTTACCGAAATTTAGAAAAAGCCGATGAGGAAGCTGGTGATAAAAGCTCAGATGAAGTTTGGGCATTAGTTGCCAAAAATAAAAAAGAGAATATAAAAATTGACTTCAACAATTATGTAGGCACTTACAAAGACATATGGTTTGGCGAAATTGTAATCAGCGAAAAGAAAGGAAAACTATTTTTTGCCTCCAAACGATCACCACAGCTTGCGGGAGAGCTGTTTCTTCATAAAGACAAAAATCTGGTTGTAAAATGGAACAATGCCTATTTTCATGCTGATGCTCATTTGTTTTTTGAATTTGATGCAACTGGAAAAGCAACTGGAATCAAAATGAAGCCTATTTCAGAATCAACTGATTTCAGTTATGACTTTCAGGATTTGGATTTTAAGCGAATGTAAAGGATAGAAAAAGAACACAGATCATAAATGATAGAAAATGGAGAATAGACATTAGAGAAATTCGGACAATTCTTTATTCTATTCTCTATGTCCTTTATTCTTAAATCTGCAGTCTAAATTCTAAAATCCCTTCTCTTCCCCTTGCACATCAACTAAAATTTTCTTATTTTTAAGAATTGAACCATGCCGTTATGATAGAAATCGATATAGAAAAAGAAAACAAAGCAATTGCTCACGAATACAAAGAGCTGCTTCGCATCAGCTACCAAACCTTAACAACAGAGGATAAAAAGGTGATACGCAAGGCGTTTGATGTTGCTGTGGACGCACATAAAGATCAGCGCAGAAAATCTGGCGAAGCCTATATATTCCATCCTATTGCAGTTGCCAAAATCGTAGCCTCAGACATCGGTTTGGGAGCAACTTCTATTGCAGCTGCCCTCATGCACGACGTTGTCGAAGACACACCAATCACTGTCAAAGACATCGACAAAATGTTTGGTCCCAAAATTGCCCAACTGGTCGAAGGCTTAACAAAAATATCATTGGTCCAAAAAGACCTCAATGTATCGATGCAGGCGGAGAATTTTCGCAGAATGCTGCTAACCCTCAATGACGATGTTAGGGTAATCCTCATCAAAATAGCCGACAGACTGCATAATATGCTCACTATGGACTCTATGGAGGACTACAAACAAGTCAAATTAGCTTCCGAAACCTTATACATTTATGCCCCATTGGCACATCGATTGGGACTTTATAAAATAAAAAACAAACTCGAAGATTTAGGTTTAAAATATACCGAACCAGAAAGATACAACAACATTGTCAGCAGAATAAGAGAAACCAAAGAAGAACAGGATCTTTACATCAAAGATATTTCCGAAGTGCTCCAAAAAGCTTTAGACGAAGAAAATATAGACTACATCATTAAAGGCCGGCCAAAATCTATTTATTCAATCAATAGAAAGATGCTTGCGCAAAATGTAAGCTTTGACGAAGTCTATGACAAATTTGCATTACGCATTGTTTACAAATCAAATCCGCACGACGAGAAATTCCTAGCTTGGAAAATTTATTCCATCGTAACAGATCATTACAGACCCAGCCCAAGCCGTTTACGTGACTGGATATCATCTCCAAAATCAACTGGTTACGAAGCCCTGCACATCACCGTAATGGGACCAAAAGGCCGTTGGGTAGAAGTACAGGTTCGAAGCGAACGTATGGATGAAATTGCCGAAAAAGGATACGCAGCCCATTATAAATATAAAAACGGAGCCACCGAAGAAAACGGGCTTGATGTTTGGTTAAATCTTCTGAAAGAAGCGCTGGAAAACTCCGAGACCAGTGCCGTCGATTTTGTAGAAGATTTCAAAATGAACCTGTACTCCAAAGAAATTTATATTTTTACACCAAAAGGAGAAATCAAATCACTTCCAAAAGGAGCCACATCACTGGATTTTGCTTTCAGCATCCACTCCGAGATTGGAATAAAAACAAGAGGAACAAGAGTCAACGGAAAATTAGTACCTTTAAATTACGAATTAAAAAGCGGCGACCAAGTTGAAATCATCACCTCACCTAATCAAAAACCAACCATCAACTGGCTGGATTTTGTTACCACATCGAGAGCAAAAAACAAAATCAGAAACGTTCTCAACGAGAATACCAAAAAAATTGCCGAAGACGGAAAAGAACTGCTTACCCGCAAACTAAAACACCTCAAAGTAGCTCTAAACGAACAAACTACCAATGAGTTAGTAAACTTTTTTAAACTAAAAACCAGTCTGGATTTATTTTACAGAGTTGGTGTTGGATCTATTGATAACCAACAATTAAAAGATTATGCAAGCCAAAAAAGCAACTCTTTAATCAATTTTTTCAAAAATAAAATCAAGCGCAGTAACAATACTCCCAACGAGGATATCCATAAACAGGTCATCAGCAGCAATTATGACATGCTGGTTTTTGGCAAAACGCAGGACAAACTCGATTACAAATTATCCAGTTGCTGCAACCCAATTCCAGGAGATGAAGTATTTGGTTTTGTAACCATAAACGAAGGCATTAAAATTCACAAAAAAGACTGCCCAAACGCTATTGCTTTACAGTCCAATTATGCTTACCGCATCATGCAGGCCAAGTGGATCGACTCCACCCAGCAAGATTTCAAAGCTACCATCAATATTATGGGAATGGACAGTTTAGGACTTACAAACGAACTGACAAAAGTGATTTCAAACAATATGAATGTTAACATACAAAGCATTTCACTCAACGGAGAAGCAGGTATTTTCAAAGGACAAATATCCGTAATTGTACCCAATATCACCATTTTGAAGAAATTAATGGACAACATCAAAAAAATTGACGGAATTGACAAAGTAACGCGAGTATACAAAAACTAACAATTCACAAAAACAAACTTTAAGAATAAAAATTGTTATAATCAAAACCAAAAACCAAAACCAAATAATTCCAAAAACAATTAGGGCGTGCCACCATTAGGAAAAGAGACTTGCTCACAATACCACATATACAGTCTCTTTCCCTAATGATGTCGGGCTATACGCGCTACTTCGGTAGTTTGTTTCTATCCCTCACGGAAAAAAACCACAACCTTAATTTTTATCAGGATGCATCTCAAAAAAACAACCTCAAACACCAAAAAATAAAGTAAATCGCTTAGAATTAAAACCCTATTTTTTTATACTTTTAAAATAATAATTTATCTTTGCAGGATATGACACTCATTTCTACAGATAACAACAAAAATCAAGAGATTGTAAAAAACGTTTTTACAATGTATCTTGAAAACAAAGGACACCGCAAAACACCCGAACGTTATGCCATCCTTCAGGAAATATACGAAAGTGAAGAACATTTTGATATAGAAAACCTATATCTCAAAATGAAAAACAAAAACTACCGTGTCAGTAGAGCTACCCTTTACAATACAATCGAATTATTGCTGGACTGCGCCTTGGTCCGCAAACATCAGTTTGGGCAGAATCAAGCGCACTACGAAAAATCTTATTTCGACAAACAGCACGATCATATCATTATGACAGACACAGGCGAAGTGATTGAGTTTTGCGACCCTCGAATTCAGACCATCAAAAAAACAATCGAAGAAATTTTTGATATAGAAATCACCAATCATTCCCTATACTTATACGGAAACAGAAAAAAAACAAATACAGAAGACACAATAGAAAATTAACTGCAAATAAAACATAGAATGACTGTAGATTTATTATTAGGATTACAATGGGGAGATGAAGGAAAAGGAAAAATTGTTGACGTTCTTACTTCAAATTATGATATAATTGCTCGTTTTCAAGGAGGGCCAAATGCAGGGCATACTTTAGAATTTGACGGAATAAAACACGTTCTTAGAACTATTCCATCTGGAATTTTCCATAAAACAGCTATCAATATTATTGGAAACGGAGTAGTAATTGACCCAGTTGTATTTCAAAAAGAAATCGAAGGTCTTGAAAAATTTAATTTGGACATCAAAAGCAAATTAATCATTTCAAGAAAAGCACATTTAATTTTACCAACACACCGCTTACTTGATGCCGCTTCTGAAGCATCAAAAGGGAAAGCCAAAATCGGTTCTACGCTTAAAGGAATCGGACCGACTTACATGGACAAAACCGGCAGAAACGGATTGCGTGTTGGCGACACTGAATTAGAAGATTTTGGAGAGCGTTACAGAGCATTGGCCGACAAGCACGAAGAAATGATTAAATTCTACGATGTTAACATTCAGTACAATCTGGCCGAAATGGAAAAAGAATTCTTCGAATCTATCGAAGTTTTAAAAACATTAGATTTTATTGATAGTGAAGAATATTTAGCGCAGGCTCAAAAAGCTGGAAAATCAATCCTTTGCGAAGGAGCTCAAGGTTCATTACTAGACGTTGATTTTGGAACATATCCATTTGTAACATCATCAAACACTACAGCCGCTGGTGCCTGTACAGGTTTAGGAATTGCCCCAAACAAAATCAAAGAAGTATACGGGATTTTCAAAGCTTACGTAACACGCGTAGGAAGCGGGCCTTTCCCAACTGAACTTTTTGATGGAGATGGAGCTACAATGGCCAAAGTTGGAAACGAATTTGGATCAGTTACCGGAAGACAAAGACGTTGTGGCTGGTTGGATTTAGTAGCCTTAAAATATGCTGTTCAAATCAACGGAGTGACACAGTTAATGATGATGAAAGGTGATGTACTTTCTGGTTTCGAAACTTTAAAAGTATGTACAGAATATAACTATAAAGGAAAAAACATTTCACATTTCCCTTATAATATCGAACCGGAAAATGTAACTCCTGTATTCAAAGAATTCAAAGGATGGCACCAAGACTTAACGGGCTTAACCACTTATGAACAATTACCTGCAGAATTAAAAGAATACATCGAATTTATTGAAAAAGAAGTTGAAGTTCCAATAAAAATTGTTTCTGTTGGACCAGACAGAAAACAAACAATTCTTAAATAATACAGATAACGTCCCGATAAATCGGGACGTTTTTTTATATTCAAAACACAGCTCTCATGAACAATCCAAAATATAAAATACAAAAAACAGAACTGCTGTCAGACAATTGGTATATCCTAAACAAAGTCACTGTAGACTATCAAAAAAAAGACGATACTTGGGACACTCAAGAACGCGAAGTATATGACAGAGGCAATGGAGCCGCCATACTTTTATACAATAATTCAATAGGAACAGTGATACTAACCCGACAGTTTAGGCTTCCAACGTATTTAAACGGAAACAAAAGCGGCCTAATGATTGAAGTATGCGCTGGATTACTTGATAAAGATGATCCCGAAGCCTGCATCATTCGAGAAACTGAAGAAGAAACAGGCTACCGTTTACCGTCTGTTAAAAAAGTTTTTGAAACCTACATGTCTCCAGGCGCATTAACCGAAATTCTATATTGCTTCGTAGGAGAATATGACAATAGTATGAAAGTAAGCGCTGGCGGCGGACTTGAGCAGGAACATGAAGAAATTGATGTTCTAGAAATTCCTTTTGATCAAGCTTATCTTATGATCGAATCAGGAGAGATAAAAGATGCCAAAACAGTCATGCTTCTGCAATATGCCAAAATTCATAATTTAGTTTCATAAAAATTAGCAGATGACATAAAGAAGATAAAAATTCTATTTTCATCTGTTTAATTCATGTTATCTGCTGGTTATTTCATCAAATGGAATTCGCCACAAAATACCAAAACAGCAAAGTGATAAAAGAAAGAGGAATTCCAAAACCAATCATCATACTGCATAATCTAGGTTTTAAACCATAAGAAGCCGCAATAATACTGGACGAAATCATAGGTGCCATTGCCGCTTCCATAAGGGACACTTGAATCATTTTGGAATGCTGATCAAAAACCACAACATACAATAAATAAATTATGGCAGGAGTCAATATTAATTTATAAAAAAGTCCCAAACCTAAAAATTTAAAGTGCTTGCTTCTTCTGTCAAAACTCAATTGCAAGCCTACCGAGAGCATTGCCAACGGAGTCATCACACTTCCTATCTTTTGCAGACCAAACTGAATGTATTGATGAAAATCAAAATGAAACACATTCATAAAACAAGCCAAAAGAAAAGCTATAAAAGGCGGAAAAAAGATTATTTTTTTAGCAATTTCAACCCCATCTGAACTCCCCTTAGAATATAAAGTGGCAACAAAAACACCTAAAGTTGAAAGTACTACAAATGTTCCTGGCTGATCAACCAAAATAGCCATTTTCAATCCCTCTTCACCATACAAAGCCTGAACAATAGGAAATCCTAAAAAAGAAGTATTACTAAAACCAGCAGTCATAATCAGGCAGCCAGTAAGTTTTCTAGACCATTTCAATCTCGCTCCTAAAAAACTAAAAAACAAAATTGCTATTGTAAAACCAATCCAGGTCACAGCTATTGGATACAGTAAATGAGTATCTAATTGAACCTTTGGAATATAAAACAAAGCTAATGAAGGAAGACAAAAATAGATAACAATATAGTTCAATATCTTGTATGTATTGGCTGGTAAGCGTTTTGCTTTTTGCAAAAGGATGCCAATCAATAAGCTGACAAAAATTAAAATAATGTTGTACATAAAACAGAATTGAATGCAAAAATACCATTAATAATCTGATTTAATAAAATGTAAGCTTTGAAATTATTAATAAAAAAAGCTGAAGAAGTGAATTTAATTTTTATTTTTGCAATAAATTTTATTACAGTATGATTTCAGGTAAATTTGCCATTACATTACACATTCTTACATTGCTTTCAAAATTTCCAGATGAATATCTATCATCTGATTTTATTGCAGGAAGTATGAATCTGCATCCTGTTTTGGTCAGAAAAGAAATAGCAAACCTGAAAAAAAATAATATTGTAGAAAGCAAAGAAGGAAAWAATGGAGGAACTCGTTTACTGAAATCCGCTTCAAACATAACTTTGGATGCCATATTCAAAATGACTTTTGATACGGTAACATTAGGTTTTTCAAAGAATAAACCAAATCCAGATTGCCCAGTAGGCAAACAAATCAATAAAAACTTAGAAAATTTATATGAAGATATTAATCGAACAATCAACTTGCAATTAAGCGACATTACTTTGGAAGATTTTTCAAATAAATTTTAATTCTATTTTTTTACTCAAAACTGTAACTTTTTTTATTACTTTTAAATACATATAATTATGAAAATCGCAATTATCGGAGCCACAGGATTTGTAGGCTCAGCAATTTTAAATGAATTAGCAGGCAGAAATCATGAAATCACTGCTATTGCCAGAAACCCAAAAGATACTTCCGGAGCTAAATGGGTAGCAACTGACATCTTTGATATTGATTCGTTAGCAGAAACTTTACAAGGCCATGACCTTGTTGTTAATGCTTACAACCCAGGCTGGACAAACCCCAACATTTACAATGACTCTATTGCTGGGTCAAAAGCTATTCAGGAAGCTGTAAAAAAATCGGGAGTAAAACGGTTTATAACCATTGGTGGGGCAGGAAGCTTATACATAGCGCCAAATGTACAATTAGTTGACACGCCAGAATTTCCAAAAGAGATATTTGACGGAGCAAATGCAGCAAGACATTATCTTGAAACAATTAAAGAAGAAAAGGAATTAGATTGGGCCTTTTTTAGTCCAGCTATCGAAATGCATCAAGGAACAAAAACAGGAAGAACAGGCAAGTATCGTTTAGGCTTAGAAAATCCGGTTTTTAATGAAGAACAAAGAAGCATACTTTCGGTAGAAGATTTAGCTGTTGTTATTGCAGATGAAGCAGAAACACCAAAACATCATCAAGTTCGTTTTACAGCGGCCTATTAATACCGTTTAAAAATATAAAACAATCCAATTCCATATCCCCCCTCCAAAGGAGAGGTGGGATGAGGATAAATAAAAACAGTTTCAAAACAATTGCGTTTTTGAAACTGTTTTTGTTTTCACTACTTTTACTCTTCAAAAAGAAAAAGTATTTTGACTAACAAAAAAAAAAATCCAAGCGCTTTGAATGAAAAAGCCGGTGTTTCTCTTCAAGAAACAATCAGCTCAGATGCTATACGCCAAATTAAGGAATCCAGAAAAAAGCAACCTTCTGCAAAAGAATTAATTGATGGCATTTTGAAAGGAAACATAACGGCTCTCAGCCGTGCAATCACATTAATTGAAAGCACTAACCCCGCTCATCTGGAAAAAGCAACTGAAGTTATCAATGGTTGCTTGCCGCATGCCAACAAATCAGTCCGGATAGGAATCACAGGTGTTCCTGGTGTTGGCAAAAGTACTTTTATCGAAGCTTTTGGCAAACATTTAACCCGCTTAGATAAAAAAGTTGCGGTTCTTGCTGTAGATCCAAGCAGTACCATTTCACATGGAAGTATACTCGGAGACAAAACCCGAATGGAAGAATTAGTAAAAGATGAAAATGCATTCATCCGACCCTCTGCATCTGGAGAAACTTTGGGAGGCGTTGCCCGAAAAACACGAGAAACAATAACCCTTTGCGAAGCATGCGGTTTTGACATCATATTAATTGAGACTGTAGGCGTGGGACAAAGCGAAACAGCCGTTCACAGCATGACCGATTTCTTTTTACTGCTAAAAATTGCCGGTGCCGGCGATGAGCTTCAAGGCATTAAACGCGGTATTATGGAAATGGCAGATGCAGTGGTTATCAATAAAGCCGATGGCGATAACATAAAAAAAGCGCAATTGGCAAAGGTCGAATTCAACAGGGCATTACATCTATTTCACCCAAAAAAATCAGGATGGATTCCTACTGTGGCTACCTGCAGCGCACTTACTCACGAAGGCATTGGAGCCGTTTGGCAAACTATTCTGGATTATCTTGAATTGGTCAATTCTAATCATTATTTCGAAGAAAAGCGCAAAGAACAAAACCTATTTTGGATGATGGAAACTATTAACGAACAATTAAAAGACAATTTTTACAATCATCCTGAAATTCAAAAACTCTTAACTTCAACTAAAAAAGCGGTTTCAACCGATGAAATTTCACCTTTTGCAGCCGCTCAATTATTATTGAAAAAATATTTTAAATTTTAATTCTCTCTTGTAATACATTTAATAACAAACTTTTCTCAATCGAATAAATTTTCACTTAACGAATGTTGCCTACTGAATTTTTAGCAGTATCATGTTTTGTTTTCAGTACTCCTTGCTCAATAGTAAAACCAATGCGGACTTGAGTTTTTAATGTGTCTTTTAAACCCGAATTTGCTTTTTCAGCTATCACAAATGTTAATTGATATTCGCCATCAAGTAAATCTAATACTGCATTATTTTCGTTATCATTAATTTTCAAAACTTTTTTTTCTGAATCTGGATTTACAGTTCGTCCAGTAGCGGCATACGAAGCAGCTGCAGCTCCACTGCCACCGCCAGCTAAATTACCCACACTTGAAACCGCCGCCGAAATAATCGATCCGCCAGGCAAAGCACCACCCAATAAAGATGCCCCTTGTGCCAAAGCGCCACCTGCGGCATGTAAACCTTGATTCACTTTTTCTCCAAAAGCAACGCATTCATTACTATTCAATTCCTTAATACTCTTATCCGTTGTATTGACTCTATAGCCTTCATTGGAAGGGAATAAAACAATACAGCCACCTTCAGCTAATATCACATTTATTTTTCCAGAATTTACTTTTTCACCAAAAGTAGCTCCTTGTGTCTGCTTTGCAACAGTAACATTCATCGAAATTCTATTTGGCATTCCGTTACTGTTTATGCCATTTATATTACTTTTTTGAGCAGAATCACCTAAAGTGCTTTCCAAACCGGAACTGGATTTATTAATTTTTTCCTTCACTATTTTGGTATCTTGTCCTTTTACATTTGCCAAACAAAACAATGCCATTGCTGTTGCAAAAAAAGTTGTTTTAAGATTTTTCATATCGCTTTACTTTAAAGATTTATTATAGATAAACAAAGTCTAATTTTTGTTACCCTCTTTTACTTTTAAAACCAACATTATTACAAAAAACTAAAAAATAAGACATTAAAGTTACAACTATTTCATCAGACAGTTGCTTTAATGTCTAGCATCTTAAAAAAAGAAAAAAACTGCAGAAGCTGTTTATCCAACTTTTGCAGCTTATATAGAAAACAAGTTACTATAAAAAATTATCCTGATACCATTGCACTTGTTCTTTCAAACCTTCGTACAGACTGGTTTTTGGATTGTATCCCAATAATTTTCTAGCTTTATCAATCACTGCCTTAGTTCTTAACTGATCGCCGCTCCTAGCTTCTACAATTTGAATATCTATTTTTTTATTTAAAATTTGCTCTACAATTTCAATACCGTGCTGCGTTGTATTTTCTTCTTCTGTCCCCAGATTGATAATTTCATTATTAATTATATCTTCCTTACCAATGACGCTCACAACACCATCCACAATATCCTGGACATACGTAAAACTCCGTAAATGATTTTCACTCCCCTTAAACAAAGGAAAGGAAATATCATGTAATGCATTTGCTATTAGCTTGGTATATAACTTTTCAGGTCTTTCTCTTGGTCCGTAAACCGAATACAGCCGCAATGAACAGGCTTTTAATTGTCCAAGTCTGCTGCTTGCCAAAATTAATTGTTCGCCTGCTAATTTTGTAACTCCATAAAATGAAGCTGGCAATGGAACCACAGCTTCATCAAAAGTTGCATGAATTCCATAAATAGAGGATGTGGCTATATTTACAAAAAGATTTAAATTTTTATTTTTTAAAGCAAAATCAAGTAAATTTTTGGTTCCGACAACATTGTTTCCTAAGTAATCTTCAAAACTGGAAGTTGCAGAAATCCCTGGCTGTGCGGCAAAATGAAAAATATAATTAAAATCTGTTGGTAATCTTTGCAGCTGTTCAGGAAATCTCAAATCAATTTTCTCAATCATAATACCTTTAGCATTCAAAGCTTTAGCATTCAATTGCTTCAAAGAGACATCATAATAATCAGAAAAATTATCCAAACCAACTACTTCATGCCCAAAAAATTGCAGCCTCTCTGCGGTGTGTGAAGCAATATATCCTGCCGCACCAGTAACTAATATTTTCATATCAAAAAAATTTACATATAAAAGTAAGAATAAACATTACTATCTTTACCAAAGCCTATAAATTTTAATGAAAATTTAATCTGCTTTTTTACAAAATGAAATACTTTTGTCTAAATCCCATCACCATCAGCTATGAGTTTTGAATTAACGATTATTATACCAGTTTATAACGAAGAGGATAACCTCGACCGTGTCCATCAAGAAATGAAACAGTTTTTGAGCATTTCCAAAAAAAAGACAAAAATCCTGTTTGTCAATGATGGCTCCAAAGACAATAGTCAAAACCTAATTGAAAAAATCTGTAAAGACAATGAAGAGTTTACCTTTATTTCTTTTGAAAAGAATGCAGGCTTAAGCGCTGCCATAAAAGCTGGTTTTGACTATACAGATACTCCTTGGGTTGGCTACATAGATGCCGATTTGCAGACTGCTCCCGAAGATTTTAATATATTAATGGAATATACAGGTGAATTTGATTTGGTTACAGGAGTAAGATCCAACCGAAAAGATTCTTTTACAAAAAATATGTCTTCAAAAATTGCCAATGGCATTCGAAGAACCTTTACAGATGACGGCATGGACGACACTGGCTGTCCTTTAAAAATCATCCGTACAGATATGGCAAAAAAAATCCCAATGTTTAATGGCTTGCACCGTTTTTTACCAGCTATGATTTTGCTTCAAAACGGAAAAATCAAACAAACTCCAGTAAGGCATTTTCAAAGAATTGCTGGTGTTTCCAAATTCAATCTATGGAATCGGTTATTAGGGCCTCTTCAAGATTGTTTTGCCTATTTGTGGATGAAGAAAAAATACATTAATTATAGTGTAGCAAAACAAGGCTAATGAATAAAATTATCATTTATTCGATAGGGTTCATTGCTCAAATTTTGTTTTCCAGCAGAATGATACTGCAATGGATTATTTCTGAAAAAAACAAAAAAGTATTGACTCCCGTTTTATTTTGGGAAATCAGTTTATTTGCTTCCTTTTTACTATTTGTTTATGGTTATTTCAGACATGATTTCTCGATTATGTTAGGACAGACCATCACCTATTACATTTATATCAGAAACATTCAATTGCAAAATGACTGGAAAAAAATTCATGTTATTCTTCGATGGTTCATACTTTTATTTCCTGCTATTATTGTTTGGTATTCTTATAACAATAATATCTACGATTTAGATAATTTATTAAAAAATGAAGCAATACCAAAAGGGCTGCTTTGGACAGGTATTATTGGTCAGGTATTGTTTACATTACGGTTTATTTATCAATGGATTTATTCTGAAAAGATAAAAGATTCTGTCTTGCCATTAGGCTTTTGGATTATCAGTCTGTCAGGATCACTTATTATTTTTATTTATGCAATAATTCGCAAAGACCCTGTATTATTAGCAGGCCATGCCATAGGTTTAGTCATTTATTCCAGAAATATAATAATCATAAAAAAGGATGTCAAAATTAATTCATAATTACACTTTTTGGCTTTTCATAGTAGCCTCTTTGATGCTTTTCCCTCATTTAGATGTTATTGAAACCAACATCATGGAATCCCGTAATTTTATTACAGCCAGAGAAATGGTAACTCATAATCATTGGATACTAACAACTTTAAATGATTTGCCCCGTTATGAAAAACCACCATTACCAACTTGGCTAACTGCAATTTCGGGTATGATTTTTGGTTTTGACAGTACTTACGGAATGCGTTTGCCGGTAGTTTTGATAACATTGCTGCTTGTTTTCGGCACTTTTAAACTTTCTGAAAAAATGGGTTTATCCCAAAAACAAAGTTTCCACAACGGGCTTATATTAATTACTTCTTTTTACATTTATTTTGCAGGAAGAGACAATCAATGGGATATGTATACTCATAGTTTTATGATAATCTGCATATTGTTTTTATGGAATTTACTGAATGATTCCAAGATGCTTCTTTTCAATTCTGTAATGGCAGGAATATTTTTTGGTTTCTCCTTTTTAAGCAAAGGACCAATTTCTGTCTATGCACTATTAATACCGTTTTTAATTGCTTACGGATTTACTTATAAGTTTCAATTAAAAGATAAAAAAAAATATCTCATACTCGTTCTTCTTATAGGCATAATTATTGGCTTGTCATGGCCTTTATATGTAAAATGGGCTGATCCAGCCACCTACTTAAAAGTTACCAAACTTGAAAGCAGCCGATGGGGAAATTACAACACCAGACCTTTTTATTATTACTGGAGCTTTTTTACCCAAAGCGGCATCTGGACAGTTCCAGCCTTTATTGCCTTACTTTATCCGTATTTAAAGAACAAAGTCAGTAATTTAAAAACCTATCAGTTTACACTGATATGGACATTAGCCTCAGTAGTTTTACTTTCAATTGTACCCGAAAAAAAATCAAGATATTTATTGCCTGTTTTAATCCCGATGGCTTTAAACACTGGGTTCTATATTGAATACTTGATAAATAATTTCAAAAACATCAGTGCAAAAAAAGAAAAAGGAATTATTTATTTTGCTTTTGGACTTATCACTTTTATCTGCTTCGCTATTCCTATTGTGATTTTTATCAAAGTAAAAAAAGATTTTTCCGGTTATGAATTTTGGCTGATTGGACTAACTGTTTCATTATTTACAATAGGCTATTTATTGTTTGCCAATCTGAAAAACAAAAATTTCACAAAAGTATTTTATGGCGTAATAGCTGTACAAGCGGGAGTGGTTGCCTTTGGAATTCCGTTCACTAACCTTATTTTAAAAAATCCAGATTATGCCAGTGCTAAAGCAATAAGGGACAATGAAAAAAATCTGGGAATTAAAACCTATGAATTAAATGCATTTACTCCCGAAATAATTTGGGATTACGGATTTAGCATGCCTATACTGTTAAATGAAAAAACCAAAAAACTAAACTTACCTATTCAGGATAAATTTGGCTTATTGGCTTTTAAAACTGATAGTGTTACTGCTAAAAAAGAATTTAGCAATTACAATTTCAAAGAGTCTTCTTATATAGATTTAAATCACGTTCCAAAAGATTCAAAGAAACATAACGACCGATTGACGAGAATATACTATATCGTTACAAAGAAATAATTATTCTTCGTAACGGGCTATTTCTCTATCATAAAATTCATTGGCAAGAACAATAAGCCCTTCCATTTCGGCATTCAATTCGGCTTCATCAAGATCTTCGGCTTCTTCCATGAATTCTACTTCATCGTCTTTCAGATTGATAATGAATCTTGGGTAATCTAAGTGAATGATAAAAATATCATCAGGAAAATCAGTGTTGTCTCCCAGTAAAAATTTTGGTAATTCCATATTTTAATGTTTAATCTGTTATTATTTATATGTCTAATCGGTTAAACGAATAGACGATTAACCGATTACACTTTTAAAATTTTATTTATCCGACAAAATAACTGGGGCACTTCCTCTTCCATTCATAAAAATAATTTTGGAATTTGGTGAAGCGGCTAGCTCTTTTTGCGCTTTAATTTGTTCGTATTGCAGTTGCTTATCCGTCAATCCTAGAGAAATAATTCTTTGATAATCGGCAATACCCTGTGCTTCTACTCTTTTGCGTTCGGCTTCCTGTTTTTCTTTTTGAAGCACGAATGTCATTTTTTGGGCATCTTGCTCGGCATTAATTTTACTTTCTATCGATTTTTTGACCGAAATCGGAAGATCAATATTTCGAATCAACAATTGTTCTAGAACCAAACCTCTGGTTTTAAAATCAGATTCGATGCTTTTAAAAATTCGTGCCTGAAATTCATTTCTTTTAGTCGAATATAAAGCAACAGCATCATAAAAAACAGCATTGTCCCTAATTCTGGTTCTAGTGATTGGTCTCACAATTTTATCGGTATAATCCACCCCAATATTCTTAAAAATCTTTGGAGCATCACCAGGAACAACGCGATACAAAACAGTCAAATCAATAACCACTTCCAGTCCGTCATTGGACAAAACACGAATGGCATCGTCTCCTTCCTGAGCACCTTCGCCGTGAACCGCAGACATTGTGTAATTTTGAGTCTGAATATCAAATTCCGTTATATCCAAAAGCGGATTTATGATATGCAGACCGCTTTCCAGCACATCAGATTCTACACTCCCATATAAAGACTTCACTCCTACTTCCCCAGCATCAATTTGCTTAAACATCGAAGAAAAAATTCCCAAAGCAATTAAGACAAATCCAATAACTCTTAATAAGCCACCAAATTTAGAAAACACATTCACTTTATGGCTTAATGCAAACCCAACAATCAGTAAAATTATTCCAAGAATAATAAGTAGTATCATTTTTATAGTTTTAATTGGTACTCTGATTATACGCTAAAACCAATTATAAGTTACATTCTTACAAATAGATTATTTATCATCATGTTCTATCACCAGCTTTTTTGTCAAATAGGCAAATCGGATATATAAGAACACTGCAGCCGAGGTCAAGCCTGCCAAAAGACCAATCCAAACTCCAACCGCTTTCAAGTCAGTATATTTTCCTAAATAAAAAGAAATAGGAAAACCTATCACCCAGTACGCCACAAATGTAATGTACATTGGGACTTTTACATCCTGCAGGCCTCTCAAAGCGCCCAAAACAACAACCTGTATTCCGTCAGAAATTTGAAAAATTGCAGCTATCAGTAACAATTTTGACGTAATCATAATGATTTCCTTATTGTCCAGAACCTGTGCCGGATCATGCATATTTAGAAATAAATGCGGCAGCAGATTATGAAAAACGACAAAGATTAATGCAAAAAAAGCCTCGGTAATTACTGCCAATAAAAAGATAGAACGAGCCACAATAATTAAATTTTTATAATCTGCCGTTCCCCTTGAATATCCTACCCTAATCATCGCAGTAACGCTCAGCCCCATGGCTACCATAAAGGTTGATGAAGCCAGTATAAGCGCAATCTGATTGGCCGCCTGACTATTTTTGCCCAAAGACCCCGAAAGCCATATTGCCGCTGTAAACAAAGTCACCTCAAACAGCATTTGCATAGCCGAAGGAATTCCAAGATCAACAATTTTTTTGATTATGGATTGTTTAATTTCTTTGAAGGTGAAATTTTTAAAATACTTTTTCATAACTGGATTGTGCATCATCAGATAATGCATAAAAGCTACCATAAAAATTCTGGAAATCACTGTTCCCAAAGCGGCTCCTGTAACTCCCAGTTTCGGAAAAATCCAAAACCCGTAAATCAATACGTAATTAAAAAACACATGCACGACATTGGTCAAAATAATAGAATACATCGAATATTTAGTAAAAGACAACCCATCGGCAAACTGTTTATAACCCTGATACATCACAACAGGAATCAAAGAAAAAGCGACCCAATCAATATAAGGAGCCGCTAATAACACTACTGCCTTTGGCTGATCCATAAAATACATCAATTGCTTAGAAAATACTGTCAGCATAAACAGTGAAACTCCCAAAACAGTGCATAACAACAAGCCATGATGAAATGTAGTCCGGATTTTTTTATCATTTTTCTCAGCATCGGCTTCTGCCACCAAAGGGGTAATCGCCGTAGAAAATCCAATCCCAACAGCCATAGCCAGAAAAATAAAACTATTACCCAAGGAAACGGCGGCTAACTCAGTCGAACCCAAATTCCCTATCATATAATTATCCACAATACCTATCAAAGTATGTCCCAGCATCCCTAAAATAACAGGATAAGCTAATTTAATATTATATGCAAATTCTTTGGTGTACTGTTTAACCTTCATCTTAAATTTATTGAGTCGGCAAAGGTAATTAGAACAAACCTGATTCTGCCAATATTATTTCAATTATAAAAAAAAGTTAACCGCACATAATCTTTAAATTATATAAGAATCCCAGATAATTCTGTAATGCATCCGGAGGTTATCAGCTATACATTTGTCAAGCACCCTTTACATGGGTTCCTAATTATATTTTATTACAAACTAAAAATTAAAATCATGAAAGTTACAGAAAGAATCAAAATCGTTATGGTATCGGCAATCGCAATACTATTCGCTAATTATTCCACTGCACAAGAATCATCAAGCACGCAAAATTATGACCAAGGATTTCGTTTGGGAATCGGTATCACCGGCGGATATGCCGTACATGATCCTTACAAACTAGCATTAGGAGCCGATGCCAGATTACAATATGATTTATCCAAAAGATACTCATTAACTTTAACAACTGGATACAGCCGTCTATTTGTGAGTAAAGCTGATGGAGATGATCTTGGGTTTGTTCCAGCAAAAATAGGTTTTAAAGCTTTCATTTGGAATGATCAGTTTTATATAATGGGCGAAGGTGGTGGTGCTTTTGTAACTGACTCTCATTATCACAAAACCTCATTGCTATTGGCTCCAAGTATTGGTTATGCCACAAAATACATTGACATTTCCTTACGCTATGAACATTATAATGACTTTGAAAGATGGAATAATAATGGAAGTGCTGGGAAAGGCGTTGGTCAAGTAGGCATTCGTGTGGCCTATGGTTTTGATTTATAAAAACATTAGAATCTTAAAAAAATGCCATGGATTCCATGGCATTTTTTTTATGCCTGAAAATTAATTCGGTGTAAACTTTAATACAGATTTTTATCTGTCAAAGTCTTCATAAAAGCTATCAATTGTTTTTTCTCCAAAGGGGTTAATTTTAATTTATCTATCGGCAAAGTCTGATTAGGCAGATTGAAACCTAAACCGCTTCCTCCACCGCAGTCATAAAAATCCACAACTTCTTCCAACGTTTTGTAAACACCGTTGTGCATATATGGCGCTGTTAGTACAATGTTACGAATTGTTGGTGTCTTAAAAGAATAGCGGTTTACTTCAGCATGTGTCAAATCATATTTGCCAAAATCAATATCTAATTTTTTGTTTATTCCGGGAACACCCAAAACTTCACTTTCCGATCTGTCAAAATTGGGAGGAACGGTACCGCTTGTCAAAGGAATAAAATGACAGGTGGCGCATTTGGCTTTGCCCGCAAATAAATTAAAACCGGCTATTTCATCTAGATTGAACTTTTCCTCACCTCTCATAAAACCATCAAATTTGGAATCATAATTGCTCAAAGACCGAATGTAGGATGCCAAAGTATTTTTAATCGCAAAAGCAGTGATTTCTTTGTTTGGAAATGCTTTTTTAAAATAGGCAGTATATTTTTTGCTCTTTTTTAAATCCGAAACAGATTTCTCCAAAGACCCGTGCATTTCATTCTCATTTGTTATTACGGCAACCGCCTGATCTTCGAGATAACTTACTCTCGAATCATAAAAAAAACTGCGCTGAAAAGCGATATTGGAAAGTGTAGGAGTATTTCTTTTCACCATCATTGTTCCATCCAGCGAAACCGCTTTCTCCAAACCATCTGTAAAAGCTTTATCAGCATGATGGCAAGAGGCACAGGAACGGGAATTATTGCCCGATAAAACGGGGTCATTAAACAGCATTTTGCCCAGTTCAATTTTTCCTTTTGTCGTTTTATAATCCGGAAATCCCGAAAAAGCTTCAGCATCAAAAGCATTTTTATCAAATAAGGTCTGAGCTGTCACTTTCAATCCCCGACTTTCTTTAAAAAAAGGAATTTTCAAAACCAATTGCGATTGATAAATTGCTTTACTCAAAGGATTCAAATACTTTTTGATAAAATAAGCTCGGTCAAATTCATTAAAATTTAAATTTTTATTCAAATAATCCTTTCCTTCTTTTAGTATTTTCAGAGCTGCTAAATTTTGAGCATTCTCTCCATAAATTACAAGCTGTTTTTCGATAGTTTTCAATGAAGTTATTGCTTCTGGCAAAGAATTTTGTGCAATTGGAGAATCAAATCCCGTAATTCCTAATGTAATTATTCTAAAAACCTGCAAACGCATAGCATCAAAAACAGAAGAATCTGTTAATTGATTACTTTGCGAAAGATAATCCAGCCTTTTTAAATTAGCAGAAAGTATCCCCATTTCTTGTAAAAGTTTGGCTTTAGATTCCATGTCATATTTCGGAAAAATAAATTCTTCAATTACTTGAAATCCTTCAGGCGGAACTGTTTTCCCCTCATCTTCTTCAAATTCATCTATTGCAGGACCATTAATTTCTTTAGAAACTGTCGGAAAATAATATGCACTAATCGCTTCTACTTGTTTATAGCTTTGATGCGCTTCTAGAAATTGCGTTTGAATTTGTGGTAATGCTGCGTTATTTTGAATTAATTTTTCTAATCGAGACACTTTTTGAGCTAATGTTTTAATATCTGATTTGAATAAATCATTTATTTTTTCATGCTTTGGGACGTTTTCATTACAGGAGAAAAGTGTAATTAGAATTAAAAAAAGGAAAAAATTCTTCATGCTATGTTATGAATTATTAAGAAAATTATAAAAAACAGAAACCACGATTCCCAGAAAAGAAATCGTGGACTTCTGAAAAAAATAAAAAAACTATCTAGCTAACCCTTTAATTAAAACAATTTGACTAGCCTGATTTTCAGTAGGGCGTTTTGTACCACCGTCAACCCCTTTATATTTATCGCCTGTCCAAGAATGAGGTTGAACGCTTAACATAAAAGTATCCTCAATTCCCAATTGTTCAGAAACATCGATTAAAGCACCATACTCCCAAACTCCTTTTTTACTTGGATCTGGTACAGCAGATGACACTACATTATACTTTGCAGCATCAGTAGCAGTACGACGATGATCTAGTTCTACGACCACTTTTAATTCTTTAGTAGCTATATTATATTGATAAATGTAAGCATCATGAGTTTCATCTCCATATCCATTTGCATCTTCCTCTACATACACGTAGTTTTTAGTCACGCAAATATTATCCGGATTTTGAAATTTTCCAGCAATTCCAGTACGATCATCACCATCAAGAATTACCTGTAATGTTCCGGTTAATGGATTTGCGGCATCTAAATTCAATTTATAAACTCTGCCATATTTGGTTCTTGAAGCATCCGCATTATTACCTGTAGTAGGTAACCCTGTCGCATTAAAGTAGATTTCACGATCTGCAGCTCCTCCTCCTTTTCTGTAATCCAGATCTTCAACTCGTCCAAATTTTATGGCTTTCAAAGTATTTACTGATGCATTAATTTGGGCACCTGTTAAATCTTTTTGATTTTCGATTTTCACAAACGAAACATTATAGGTACCCCCTGTAACCATATCTTTTTCTCTTTGGTTATCATCCGTTCTTTTCATCATGTACAAGGAACCGTTAGTAAGATCACCAATAGTATTCGATACATACATAAATACCTGACCTCCATAAGTACCTGAATCATCATCTCCAATTACAATTACTGTTTTTCCTGCAAAAGCCGTTTTTCTTAATGGCAAAGCATTCTCCGCACTTAATCTTCCAAAAGCTGGCAATGCTTTTACAGTAGAAGCGGTACTAACATCTCCATATGGATCTACACCTTGGATTTGAGATTCTTCATTAGATTCTCCGCAGGTTAAATAAAGGGGACCAAAACCATGTTCTGCAACAGTTGCCATTGTAGCACCGCATAACCTTGAGAACCCTCCATTAGAATTCAACAAATATTCCCCTTTTACTGGTTTAAATGTTTTGTCTAATGTAATTCTTGACACGGCAAAATTATCTTCATTATTTACTAAAAAAGTAAAAGTCCCGTCCGCATTTTTCAATAATCCTGATCCGTCAGCAGAACCACCTAAAACGAAATTTGGACTCTCTGGCAATACATCGTCAGAACTTATAAGAGAAAACAATTCCAGTTTCTCAAAACCAGCTTGTTTTTTCAATAAAACAGGTGTCACAGATTGATTTGAAGCTAAAACAACACTGTTTATTGGATTTACTTCTTCATTTTTATCATTGTTGCATGATAGTAATGACACTACTGCAAGCATCGGTAAAATAATTTTTTTCATTTGGTTATTTGTTTAAATTCATCACAAAGAAACCCCCATATTTTAAACTAAAGATGAACTCAGTATTAACAAAACTTCAACAAAAACAAAACATTACTCCTAAAAACCCAATAATTACTCACTAATTCCCCATAGTATCTGATAAAACATAATTCCACAAAACATCTCTTTACTAATTTCAATTCAAATTAAAATTCCGGGTTTCCTTCCCACCAAAAAAGACTATTTTTGGGGAGCTAAATCCAGCTGTTCGTTACAATCTTTTTCAAGAACTGCTTTTTTTTCTAAGCACTTGCAGGAGCTTTCTCTGGTCGCTCTGCCAGTACAAGAAAAAAAATAGCCGCTCTTTTCAAAAGGATTTTCACTTCCATCTGGGCTAGGGCATTCATTTTCAAAACAACTTTTCATGGAAAAATTTACACTCGAAATTCTTTTTCACATTATCGGAATAGGTTCTGCCTCCGGACTCATTTACAAAGACAACAGCTTATTTATCATTGGTGACAACAGCGGATTTCTGTACGAGTACACAATTCCCACCCAAACGCTGCAACAACATGAAATCATAGAAAACGCTACGGCAAATATTATAAAAAGTAACAAACCCGATTTTGAGGCTATTACCCATTTTGGAGATAATCTCTATGTTTTTGGCTCAGGTTCAACCAAAAAAAGGAATAACATGGTTGAAATCAACACGGCTGAAAAAGAAGTACACACCAATGATTTAACAGATTTATACTCCATAATGCAAAGCTTTGCAGAAATAAAACCCGAAGATTTCAACATCGAAGGAGCAATTTACACTGGAGAAGAATGGTATTTATTCAACCGTGGCAACGGGAAATCGGCAAAAAATGTAATGTTTACCATTCAGGGCAAAAACTTGGTTAACGAATTCAACATACTTTCCAACAGCTATAAACTACCCAAAATAAAAGGAGTCCGAAGCAGTTTTACCGATGCCGTTGCACTAGATAATAAAATTTACTTTTTGTCCACCGCCGAAGACACCGATTCCACTTATAACGATGGTGAAATTCTGGGAAGCTTCATCGGCTGTATTGACACCAAAACCATGAAAATAGATTTCACCAAAAAAATCAGTGACACCCACAAATTTGAAGGACTAACCGTTTATAAAAACGCCGCCGACACCATCGAATTTCTTCTTTGTGAAGATAACGACACTGAACTATTGGAAACCAATATTTTTAAATTAGCATTAAATAAAAACCATTAAAAACTAAATAATGAGTGACTTAAAAAATAAAAATGCCCTAATTACAGGTGCAGGAAAAGGAATTGGAAAAGCCATAGCTATTGCTTTGGCCAAAGAAGGCGTAAATGTAATTTTATTGGCACGAACACAAGATGAAATCGAAAATGTGGCTGCAAAAGCACGCTCATTAAGGGTGAAAGCTCTAGCAATAACAGCTGATGTAGCCGATATCAACTCAGTAAACACCGCTGTAGAAAAAGCTTTATCCGAATTTAAAACCATTGACATTTTAATCAATAACGCTGGAATTGCTGCTTTCGGTAATTTTTTAGAATTAGAGCCAACCGATTGGGAACGCATCATTCAGGTTAATTTAATGGGAACATATTATGTAACCCGAGCCGTTTTGCCAAATATGATTGAAAGGCAAACTGGTGATATTATCAATATTTCATCAACAGCCGGATTAAACGGAAATGCATTAACCAGCGCATACAGTGCTTCTAAGTTTGCAGTTTTGGGACTAACTGATTCTTTGATGCAGGAAGTCCGCAAACACAATATCCGTGTTACAGCTTTAACTCCAAGTACTGTTGCAACCGATATGGCAAAAGAGCTGAACCTTACAGATGGTAATCCTGAAAAAGTAATGCAGTCTGAAGATATGGCTGAATTAATCATAGCCCAACTTAAATTAAACCGACGCGTTTTTATCAAGAACAGCAGTATTTGGTCAACAAATCCTTAAAAAACAAAACCACTAAGAGATTAAGTTTCATTAAGATTTTGCTCTTAATTTTCTTAATCTCTTAATGGTTCAAAAAACATTCTAAATTTTAAAATGTTTCTATCTGTACTACTAATTTGTTCTTTATATTTTAAACCTCAACATTCAAAAATTCCATTCTCACACTGCCATCCTCATCAATTCTTGTCAAATTGATTTCGTGTAAAGTGTTTACCAATTCTGGATTCCAAGGCGTTTTTACTTTTACGTAATTCTCTGTAAAGCCGTGAATATATCCTTCTTTATTTTCACTTTCAAAAAGCACGGTTCTGTTGCTTCCCAATTGGCTTTCATAAAAAGCACGGCGCTTTTTAACAGATAAACCTCTTAGCATTTTGCTTCGTTTGGCGCGAACATTCGCAGGAACAACACCTTCCATTGAAGCTGCTTCCGTATTATCTCGCTCCGAATAGGTAAAAACATGCAGATACGAAATATCCATTTCATTCAGAAAATGATAGGTTTCCAAGAAATGCTCATCGGTCTCTCCAGGAAATCCAACAATCACATCCACACCTATACAAGCGTGCGGCATGACTTCACGAATGGTATTCACTCGTTCCGTATAGACTTCCCGCAGATAACGGCGTTTCATCAATTTCAAAATAGCATTGCTTCCCGATTGCAACGGAATATGGAAATGCGGTACAAACGTTCTGCTTTTCGACACAAATTCTATCGTTTCATTCTTCAGCAAATTAGGTTCAATCGAAGAAATGCGCAGTCTTTCAATGCCTTCCACTTTGTCCAAAGCCTGAACTAATTCCAAAAAAGTATGTTCGTGCTTTTTATTCCCGAATTCCCCTTTTCCGTAGTCTCCAATATTAACTCCTGTCAGGACAATTTCTTTGATATTTTGTTTCGAAATTTCGTAGGCATTTTTCAAGACATTTTCTAATTCATCGCTTCGGGAAATACCACGAGCCAAAGGAATTGTACAATAGGTACATTTATAATCGCAGCCGTCCTGCACTTTCAGGAAAGCTCGGGTTCTATCCCCGATAGAATAACTGCCTACATAGAAATCAGCTTCGGCTATTTCACAGGAATGCACCTCGCCAAAATCATTCTTCGATAAATCATTGATATAATCGGCAAGTTTGAATTTCTCAGTAGCTCCAAGAACAAGATCCACTCCATCAACATTAGCCAATTCCTCGGGTTTTAATTGTGCATAACAGCCTACCGCAGCAACAAAAGCCTTATCGTTTAATTTCATCGCCTTGCGCACCACTTGTTTGAATTGCTTATCGGCATTCTCCGTAACCGAACAGGTATTGATTACGTACATATCGGCTACTTCCTCAAAATCAACTCGGTCAAAACCTTCATCTTCCAAATTACGTGCAATTGTAGATGTTTCCGAAAAATTCAGTTTGCACCCAAGCGTGTAAAAAGCTACTTTTTTTCTATTCTCCATAATTAGCTTAAATTAATGAAATCGTTGTCAAAAAATTTAAGTGCGCAAATTTACGAACAAAAATCTACACTATAAAGCTGATGATTATTTATATTTAGCTGTTTTTGAGTCGTTAAATGTAATTTTATCTTTTCATTATTTAAACTTACAGAACTTACACATCAAAACCTTTATTTTTCCCTTCAGGGCTTTGTTCATATTCATTTAAATATTAATTTCACATTTCCAAAAACAATACAGTAGCACTGAGTTTAACGCATACTAAATAAAGCCACTGCTTATTTCGAAAATTGAAAATCTAAGTTATTTTTTAAAATAATTCAGAGAGAGTAAAATATTACATGATTTTATCTGTTTACTATATTCGATTTTTGTCGGTGCTGTTTTGATTTTAGAAAAAATACACTTTGAGAAACATAAATCTTTTAAATACAATAAATGGGATCGCCGAAAACCATAAAGAGTAGGTCAACAATAAATTAAAATAAAAAAATGAAATCATTCTGCCTCACAATCTCCCTACTATTAATTACACTTTGCTCACAAGCTCAAAATGCACCAACAATAGCAACTAAAAACCCATTTCCGACGATCAGTACTCTGACAGCTTGGGCTAGCTATAATTCACAGGAAAAATTCAACCTAGACATCAGAAGCCTTGGTTTTAAATTTGAAGAAAAATCAGTTGAAACAGCTTCAACAGCCTATACTTATATCAGAAAAGTTTCTGTTGACAACATCAACTATACAGATAGAATCGTTTACAGAATTGCCAATGACAACTCCGCAAGCATTATTTCATTGGTTACCGCATCGACTGATTTGGTTTCTTTTTACACGCCGCAATTAGCCGGTTATAAAACAGGAAAATGTGATAATGAAATGTCAAAAGACAAAAAAACGACCTGTACATGTTACAACAATGACAAATTCGTAATCGATGTTTGTGACGAAAGGGTAAAACTGACAATGGGTGACGGAAATAATTATTTTATTTCGGTTGCGAAGAAATAGTATTTTCAATTTCACAAAAAATCCGTCTCATTCAAAAATGAGACGGATTTTTTATGGACAGTATTTTTTAATATTTTTAATTCAAAACATATCGCTTGATAACTTCCGCGACACCATGATCATTATTGGAAGCCACAATAACATCGCCAAATTCTCTTAATTCAGCATCAACATTATCAACCCAAACACCCAATCCTGCATATTGTATCATTGTTAAATCATTTCCTGCATTTCCAACGGCAATGATTTCACTTTGATGAATGTTGAGTTTTTCGGCCAAAACCTGAATCGCAGCTCCTTTGTCAATTCCATTTGGTGCCGCTTCCAGAAAAAAGGGTTTCGACATGCACACACTCAAATCCGGCATGGCATCTTTCAATACAGTTTCCACGCTTTTGAGATAGCTTGGCTCTTCCAGTAATAAACATTTTACAGCCGAAGTCGTTACCGCATCTTTAAAACTTGGAACAATTAAAAGTTCTAAACCTGTAATAGTACTTTCAATATCGATATATTCCGAATGTCTTTCGCTGATAATTTGTTCGCCCAAATAAGTAATAATATGAGTATTATTCTGCTGGCTAAAATCATACAGAGAATGAATCTGCTCTTTGGTCAAGGCGTGCTCAAAAAGCACTTTATCCTCTTTCAAGTCAGTAATCGTAGAACCATTAAAGGAAATCATATAAGAATTATAATAATCCATTTTCAATTCTTTGGCATAAGCCGTCATCGCCGAAGTTGGTCTCCCTGAAGCCAAAACCACATAAATTCCCATTTCTTGGGCTTTAAAAATCATTTCTTTATTCTCTTCAGATATGATGTGATCGTCTGTTAGCAACGTGTCATCCATATCTAAAACAATCATTTTGTATTGTACTTCTTTCATTATAAAATTATTATATTATAAAAAAACCTTGATACTGGAATAAGTTTCAAGGTTTTTCAAAAAAATTAAAATCAATTTAATTTAACTAGATACTCAACCTAAATTCTTCAATAATCGGATTTGCTTTTGCAAAATCAGTTTCTTGAATAAACACCTCAACAGCTGAGTCCGAATTTGGAAAACCTGACATTCTAGCCGATTGAATATTATTTTTAACTGTAGTTTCCACTCCTGCAGCCTCTATTTTTTCCTGCAAAGCCAATGCCAAAATTTCACTTCCCGAAAATACTTTCATTAATCCCATGATGTTTTATTTTTTTTAAAATTATTACTATATCAAATCTTTAAACTAAAAAGCGAATTAAATCCTGTTTATCGTTCCCACTCTTCAAGAGATTTAAAAAAGGGGTTGTCTAAATTTAAGCTTTAACAAAACCAATATTAAATTATACCTAAAAAAGTTAAATTTGGCTAACTACAATTTGAGTTTCATCATTATATCTGTCTGTTCATCATCTCCTAACTTAAAAATGTGTTTATCAAACTCAACGAAACCATTCTTCTTATAAAAGCTTATCGCCCTGATATTTTCTTCCCAAACACCAAGCCAAACATATTCTGAATTTTTCTCTTTTGCTATTTGAATTGCTTTATCATAAAGCAATTGTCCAACACTTTTCCCATGAAATTCTTTTGAAACATAGATTCGCTCAATTTCAAGAGATTTGTTATCCTTTAATTCGGTTTGTGAGTCTCCAAAATTGAGTTTTAAATATGCTATTACTTCATTATCAGCTGTAGCAAAATAAAATTCAGAATTTACGTCATTAAGTTCCGCAGTGAGCTTTTCGTTAGAAAACCCCTCTTCTAAATAGCTTTTCATATTCTCTTCGGAATTTGATTCTGAAAATGTGTCCTGAAAAGTTTTTCTGCCAATTTTCTGCAGCAGGTCAATATCGTTTAGCGTTACTTTTCTGATTTCAATATTTGTCATTTTTTAAAATATTCTTGCTCAAAAGCTGTTGCTGACTTCGTATTTTGTTTTCTAGCTAATTAATACTCTCTTATTCTATTTCGAAAAACTATTCTTCCTCATTATCATCAATTTCCTCGTCTTCTTCTTCAAAATCATCTACATCAGGATTTACAGATTCTTCCTCATCTAAATCCTCTTCATCTTCATCATATTCTTCGTCAAAATCAAAAATATAAGGCTCCAGCAACATTTTTTCTGCCAAGATTTCAATCCGTTCAGTAAATTGGTCGGTAAAAATAATGCGCTGCGTTTTGGCAATACTATTTGAGATCCGCATAATTTTTGTTTCATGGCGCAGTTTCAAAATCGGGTCGGCATCATCAAGAATAAACATTCTCAATCGGTTTACATTATACCCTGCCGTAGAAAACATGTCACTTAATTTATTTGGAGTTCCAATAAGCACATCAATGCCCGTCGAAATATAATTTTTATCATAATCCATATCCCCTTTGTCATGAACGCCATACACTCTCAAGTTGGTGAATTTTCCAAATTTTTCGAAAAGTTCTTCCATTTCAAGAACCTTGGTTTTGTCTTCAACAATAATTAAGGCTCGTGGTGATTCTTCGCCTTCACAAACCAATTGCTGAATGACATTCATCACAATAGTTGTTGATTTTCCTGAACCTTTTGGAGAAACAACAATTGCATCAGCTCCGCTTTTTATAGTCGAAAAAGTTTCTTTTTGCATTTCATTAGCTTCAGTTAACCCGCTATCAATTAAGGCTTCCTGCAATACTTGATTTATTTTCTTTAGTTTCATTTTTTATTATTGAAAAAATTAAAATAATTAAAAGATTAACAATTGTCAAATCTTTAAATCATACCATTTTTAAATCATTAAATTTCTTTTATTTGCTTGCAAAAGCCTTCACGTCACTCTCGGAAATTTCATTTCCTCCAAGAATAATCAAGCGCTCTACCACATTTCGTAATTCTCTAATATTTCCTGTCCAATCGTATTCCTGCAGTAAGCTGATTGCCCGTTCCGAAAAATGTTTAACAGCATTCCCATGCTCATTAGCTATTTTTACCGTAAAATGCCTTATCAGCGCTGGAATATCACTTCTCCTCTCATTCAAAGAAGGAACACTAATCAGGATAACTGCCAAACGATGATATAAATCCTCTCTAAAACGACCTTCAGCAATTTCTTTTTTTAAATCTTTATTAGTAGCGGCAATCACTCTAACATCTACTTTTATATCATTATCTGCACCTACTCTTGTAATTATTCCTTCCTGCAAAGCTCTTAAGACTTTGGCTTGAGCCGACAAACTCATATCGCCAATTTCGTCTAAGAAAATCGTTCCTTTATTTGCTGCTTCAAATTTCCCGGCACGGTCTTTCACTGCCGAAGTAAAAGCGCCTTTTACATGACCAAACAATTCGCTTTCAATCAATTCACTTGGTATCGCTGCACAATTCACTTCAACCATTGGAGCAGCAGAGCGTTCACTTTTGTCATGCAATTGATGAGCTACTAATTCTTTTCCAGTTCCATTTGGACCTGTAATCAAAACTCTCGCATCGGTTGGAGCTACTTTATCAATCATTATCTTTACTAAATTGATAGGTTCGCAATCTCCTATTATTTCGTATTTTTTGCTAACTTTTTTCTTTAGGATTTTATTCTCAACTGCCAGTTTTTTTCTGTCCAATGCATTTCGAACCGTATTCAGCAGCCGATTTAAATCAGGTGGTTTTGAAATATAATCAAAAGCTCCCAGGCGCATCGTATTAATCGCAGTTTCCATATCACCGTGACCGGAAATCATTACAATAGGAATTTCAGTATCAATCTTTTTTACGGCTTCAAGTAATTCTACGCCATCCATTTTTGGCATTTTTATGTCACATAAAACCAAATCATAGTCGTTTTCTTTAATTTTTTCAAATCCAATAACACCATCTTCTGCTACATCGACTTCATAGGATTCATTTTCTTCGCAAAGTATTTTAGCCAATACTCTCCTAATCGCTTCTTCGTCTTCAATAATTAGAATTTTGCTCATATTTTTATTTTAAGAGTCTGAGAATCTAAGTTACTAAGATTCTAAGTTTTTTTTTAAGTTTTTGAGATACTAAAATTCTTAAGATTCTAATATTTAAGCCATTTATATAACTCTCTCCAACTTGGTTTTTTGCCATACATCAAAATTCCCACACGGTAAATTTTGGCGGCGAACCAAACTACGCCAAAAAATGTTCCGAATAACAAAGATACGGAAATTGCAATTTGCCACCATGGCACTCCAAAAGGAATACGCATTAGCATCACTATCGGAGAGGTTAAAGGAATCATAGAAAAAACTACGGCTACAGTTCCATGCGGGTTATTTATTACTGTAAAAAAACCAATATAAACACTCAGCATCAAAGGCATGATAATAGGCAGAAGAAATTGTTGCGAATCCGTTTGATTATCTACCGCTGCTCCAATAGCCGCATAAAAAGAGCTGTATAAAAAATAACCTCCAATAAAATATACAACAAAACCAATCAAGATACTCGCAATAGGAAGGTTCCATATTTCTTTGATATACATTTGGGCAGTACCCGATAATTCCTGTTGTGCTACATGCATCATTTCAGGAGAAACCCTAGCAGCTGGACCAATATTAACCCCAAAAAATGCAGAAGCTGCAAACATTAACGTCAAACCTATTACAGTCCAAATTAAAAACTGCAGCAATCCAGCCAATGAAGTTCCTATTATTTTTCCCATCATCAGTTGGAAAGGTTTTACCGAAGAAATAATAATCTCAACAATACGATTGGTTTTCTCTTCAATCACGCTTCGCATCACCATATTGCCATAGATAATAATAAACATCATAATGAGGTAACCAAAAGCGCCGCCTATTCCAATTTTTATTTCATTCAAACCTCTGAGACTTTCTTCACCAGAAGCTTTGGATAATTTAAAAACCACTTCCGCTTTAGCTTTTTTAATGGCCAAAGTATCTAAATGTGCCAATTCCAGATTATTCTTAGTTAATTTATCAGCAATAATCCCTTGTGTTTTTTCGATAAAACCAATACTCGGACTTTCGTTGGAAACCAACTGAATTTTTGTTTCTAACTCTTTATTAGAATCCGTTTTAGGAATATACAGCAGTGCTTCGTAGTTTTCTCTGGTAATACTGTCTTTTAAAATCTGAAGATCGATTCCTGAATAATCCAAGTATCTGTAATCACTGTTCTCATTATTTAAAGCCATGAACTCATTAACAAACAAACCCGATTCGTCATGAATGGCAATAAGCTTAGTATCTGGTTTCATGGAACTTAAATACACAATAAATCCAGTAATAGCAACAAATAGCAGCGGACTTAAAAAAGTCATCACAATAAATGACTTATTACGAACCTTGGCTACAAACTCTCTTTTTATGATTAATGATATAATACTCATTTTTAAATTTTAGATTTTAGACATGAGATTTTAGATTTGTGAATAAGAACTTAGGATTTTTTCAATCTAAATTCTAAACTTTAACATCTAAACTCTAATCTGTTACAGTTTGGATAAAAATATCATTCACGCTTGGAATTTTTTCAACAAAATGGGTTACTTGTCCACGCTGCGTTAAAACATGCAATAATTCATTTGGGGAAGCATTTCCAATTTGAATCTCTAATTTTATTTCATCGTTTAAAGATTTGAAATTAGCCTGGCCAACTTTAAATTTCTGAGTAATGTCAAACATCAAACCTTCTACATTGTCTGACAATATCCCTACTTCAAAACTATTTGTCTTGAATTGTCTTTTTACATCAATTAATTTGCCTTCTATCAGCTTATTCGATTTGTGAATCAATGCAATATGATCACACAATTCCTCTACGCTTTCCATTCGGTGAGTCGAAAAAATAATGGTTGCTCCATCCTCTCTTAATGCTAAAATTTCATCTTTGATCACATTGGCATTTACAGGATCAAATCCAGAAAAGGGCTCATCAAAAATCAATAATTTGGGCTTATGCAAAACGCAGACCACAAATTGAATTTTTTGTGCCATCCCTTTAGATAATTCCTGAATTTTCTTATTCCACCAGCCTTGAATTCCCAGACGGTCAAACCAATATTCGAGCTGTTTTTTGGCTTCAGCTTTGGATAATCCTTTCATTTGTGCCAAATACAAACACTGCTCCCCCACTTTCATAGAACTATATAATCCTCTTTCCTCAGGAAGATATCCAATATGCTGTATGTGTTTAGACTGAAGCTTTTCTCCATCTAGGATAACTTCGCCACCATCGGGCATTGTTATCTGATTGATAATTCGGATTAGGGAAGTTTTCCCAGCTCCGTTAGGCCCTAGAAGCCCATATATACTTCCTTTGGGTACGGTTAATGACACTTCGTTAAGCGCAACATAATCACCATATTGCTTTACGACTTTATTTACTTCAAGAATATTGCTCACCGATAATTTTTTAGAATTGCAAAAGTAGTTAATTCGCAATGATTATGGCAGGATTATTACACAAAAAACCCACTAGTCTGAGCCTTGCGTAGGCCATTAAGGATAAAAGACAACAAAAAAACAATAACCGTTTCCAGACGTTTCAAAGCTTATAGAATTCAAAACTGCTTTTTTTTGGAACTCTTCATACTTCACCCGTCCACTGAATCTGTACCTACGAACCGCTACTACACAGAATATTACTCCATTTGAAATAAAAGAAACATGCAGTGTTTTTTATTCAGGACTAAACGCACCTCTTTTATATGCAGGCAGTGAGGTAAAATATCTGGAATTAAAGATTATGCTATTAAGCCTAATACTTAACAGATATCCTATAAACTTTGTGCTATTACAGTTTTCGATTAATCAAAAAAATATAAAAATTTTGCTTTCTAAAATAAAACTGTATAAATTCAAAAATAATTATTGCTGTTGGTTTAAATAAAAACTAATTTAAAATATTATATTTGAAAGATAAACGCTGCTCTATTATACAAAACCTATAAATTTGGGGAAATTATCGCAATTTAATTACAGTATAATTAGTTGTACGCCAGCAATCCAAACTTGACTAATAAACAATACTAAACATGGATAATAAAGAAATAAATCATTTTGATTTTTATTTTAAAATGTATCAGGAACAGTTATCACAAATCAGGCATTATGAACTGCAGCGTTCAACAGTAACTACAACTATAATCGCAATTTCGGGAGCAATTATAGGCATTATAACTCATAAAAATCCTTTTGCTAAAAATGATTTGTATCTGTCTGTCTTTTTAATATTTATTGGAATTTTTGGTGTCGGATTTTTACTGAGACATTCACATAAATTACAGAAACATATAAATAATGCTTATAAATATCGAAGTTTACTTTATTCCTTTTTTAATGAAAAACAAGTTTCCGAAGAAAAAGAAATAGATAACGTAGAGTGGATAAGTATGCGCAGATGGTGGCTTGGGATAAATTTTGCCGTAATTATAATTGGGCTTATTCTTTCTCTTCAAATATTTTTGACAACCGTAATTTTGTAAGCAGATTAACCTAAAACTTAAGCTTTCTTAAGCCTCCACGCCACCATATGGCATTGTATTCATCAAACAGCTTAATTGAAATCTAAAAAATAACAGAACATAGTTTTATAATTTTTATCCAAATTATCGTTACGATTTGGTTCTGCATAAACATTTTTATTGTTTCAATAATTATTTTTTTACTTAGTAACGATTAAAAAATGGACAACGGACTTGACTTCAAATTCATCGAACCAGAGCCACTGCTTGCTGACTTTGTAGCAAGTTTTTGGTCGTTGCACAATCAATCCGGCAGTGACAAGAAAACTATAGGATTACCCGATGGCCATATTGATTTATTCCTTATAAAATCAGATACTGAACCTTTCTCTATACAGCTTATTGGTCTGGGCACGCAACAATATGAACAGGGCCTACTATCTGCTAACAGTCTGAGGTTTGCAATTAGTTTTAAGCTGCTTGCCGTGGAATATATTTTTCATGAACCAATTGCAGACATTCTGAATAACGGAAAAATGTTACCGGCAGATTTTTGGAATTTCAATGCTGATGATTTGAATGATTTGAATGATTTTGATGCGTTTTGCAAAAAAGCATCAAAAAAAATTGCCTCCCTTTTACCTGCTGCAATTGACGAAAGAAAACGCAGACTTTCCGAGTTGATTTATTCATCCAATGGCGAAATGGGCGTCAAAGAACTTTCAGAAAAAGCAGTTTGGAGCAGCAGGCAGATCAACCGTTATTTCAATCAGCAATTCGGACTTTCATTAAAAACATATTGTGATATTTTGCGTTTCAGAGCATCCTTAAATCACATTGCCCAAGGACAGCTTTTTCCAGAACTCAACTTCACCGATCAAAACCATTTCATAAAAAAAATAAAAAAAATTTCAGGCTCAATACCGAAAGAATTATCCAAAAATGAAAACGACCGATTTATACTATTATCCGTTTTAAAACAGAAGTAGTTTTGCTGTTGTAAAACTAAATTTAAAACAAATGCTGTTAGAAAATAAATCAATAGCCATCGTTGGAGGCGGTCCAGGCGGACTAACATTAACCAAACTTTTACAGCTTAAAGGTGCCAATGTAAAAGTATATGAAAGAGATTTTGATGAAAATGCCCGTGTGCAGGGTTCACCGCTTGATCTGCATGAAAAATCGGGATTAGCGGCAATCCACAAAACAGGCTTATTTGAAGATTTTAAAACTAATTTTCTCCCAGGCGCCCATAAAATGCTTATTGTAAATGAATGTGCAGAAATATTTTTCAGCGACCACGAAACCAATCGGAATGAAGATTTTGACAATAAGTATTTTCGTCCTGAAATAGACCGTGGGGCATTAAGGAAAATATTGCTGGAATCTTTACAGCCGGAAACTGTTGTTTGGGACAATCAGTTTATTTCAATGAAAGCGCAAAATGAAGGCTGGTTACTGCATTTCAAAAACGGTTCATCAGCTTATGCTGATATTGTAATTGCCGCAGATGGCGCCAATTCTAAAATTCGCCCTCACATCACAGACATAAAACCTATTTATTCCGGAATAACAATGCTTGAAGGCAATGTGTATGATTCAAAAAAGACAGCACCAAATATTGATGCACTAATAAATGACGGGAAAATAATGGCTTTTGGAAATACCAAAAATTTATTGATGGGACAAAAAGGCAATGGTGCCTTGGGTTTCTATGCCAGCTTTAAAGCAGATGAAAACTGGGCAAGCAATAATGGTTTAGATTATTCTGATAAAGCACAAATAACAGAATGGTTTAAAGAGGCTTATTCTGAATGGAGCAATATTTGGCATGAACTGTTTGAAAATGCAGCAACGCCTTTTATTCCGCGTCCCATTTATTGCATGCCTTCAAATCAAACATGGAAAGCCTTATCCAACTTGACAATGCTAGGCGATGCTGCACATGTAATGCCTCCTTTTGCAGGAGAAGGTGCCAATATGGCAATGCTCGATGCTTTGGAATTGAGTGAATGCTTAACATCTAAAAAATTCAGCACTGTGCGGGAAGCCATTGCTGATTATGAAATAAATATGCGTGAAAGAGCTGCAAAAGCAGCAAAGGAGTCTCTTGAAAATGGTGAACAGATGCATTCAAAAGATGCGCTGCATAATATGCTGAATCTGTTTAGCAGACATACAGTATAATAAAAATGAGAATCCTAAATTCAAAACAATTTAGGATTCCATTTTAATAATCATTCTCACAGATTGAGTGCTCCTTTAACACAGCCATCTTCCCATTTTTTAAAATATCATAAGCATGTAAAATTTAAACTGAACCTTTTAGAAATAGATTAAAGTCTAATTATTTTTGTACATATCACTATCAGTAACTTTTTTAATATCCAAATGATGCGCAAACTTATCCTGCCGCCGAAGCCCCCCCCGTTCTTAATAAAGCATTTTGGTTTATAATGTAAAAAAATATCCTCAAAAAGACGAATTAGAGCTATTATCTCTTAACATTTTCAAAGTCTTAAAACTCAAACGGGAAAAAAAAATCCCCAATCTAAAAACAAATTAGATTGGGGATTTATGGTATTTAAATCTTTTTTTAAAATAGATTATGAAAACATATCTTTTACTTTTTCAAAAAATGATTTGTCTGTTTTTTCAGGATTTGGAGTAAAGTTATCATCCGTTAATGCCTTTTCAAAGAAATGTTTTTGTTCTTTGTTCAAAGTTTTTGGAGTCCAAACGTTTACATGAACCAGTAAATCACCGTTTCCGTAACCATTAATGCTTGGAATACCTTTTCCTTTTAACCTCAGAATTTTACCAGACTGAATTCCTTCTTCCAGTTTGATTCTTACTTTACCGTTTACGGCATCAATATCTTTTGAAATTCCAAGAACCGCTTCTGCAAAACTGATGTAAAGATCGTAGTGCAGATTTTCTCCTTCACGTTTCAAAAACTCATGCTCAATTTCTTCGATAACAACAATCAAATCTCCCGAAACACTGTTTCCTGGAGCGTCATTTCCTTTACCCGAAACTTTCAATTGCATTCCGTCTACAACACCTGCAGGAATTTTTATAGAAACAGTTTCATCTTCTGTTACCATTCCTTGAGAATCGGCATTACTTGGTTTTTTATCCAATATTTGACCCGAACCTCCACATGTTGGACAAGTTGAAGCCGATTGCATTCTTCCTAAAATAGTATTGGTTACACGCATTACCTGTCCTTGACCATTACAAGTAGAACACGTTTTATAGGTTACGCCTGGCGCTTGAACTTTACGTTTAACTTTTACTTTTTTCTCAACACCATTCACGATTTCCTCAATAGTCAATTTTACTTTGATACGTAAATTGCTTCCTTTAACGCGACGGGAACCGCCTCCGCCTCCGCCAAATCCACCGAAACCACCACCAAAAATATCGCCAAACTGGCTGAATATGTCATCCATGTTCATACCGCCATGACCACCGCCAAATCCGCCTGAACCGTCAAATGCTTGGTGACCGTATTGATCATATTTTGCTTTTTTGGCAGGATCACTCAATACTTCATAAGCTTCGGCAGCCAGCTTAAAATTTTCTTCTGCCGCTTTGTCGTCAGGATTCTTGTCAGGATGGTATTTCAATGCGCTTTTTCGGTATGCTTTTTTAATTTCTGCAGCATCTGCATTTTTTGAAATGCCTAATATTTCGTAAAAATCTTTTTTCATAATTAAAGTAATTCCAAATTAAAAATCCTAAATTCCTATAATTGGAATTTAACTGCCAATTACCACTTTTGGAAAACGAATAATTTTGTCTCCCAGTTTGTAACCTTTTTCAAGAACATCTACAATTTTCCCTTTCATATCATCTGTAGGAGCTGGAATTTGTGTGATTGCCTCAGCAAAATCAGCATCAAATGCATCACCCGCTTTAACATCAACCTGCTCTAATCCCTTAGTTACCAAAGTGCTTTTTAATTTTTCGTGAATCAATTCCACACCTTTTGCTAACAATTCATCATCAGATTTGCTGATTTCAATTATTGCTCTGTCAAAATCATCCAAAACTGGCAGCATAGCAAGCAAAACTTCCTGATTAGCAGTTTTAAACAATTCGATTCTTTCTTTAGTAGTACGTCTTTTGTAATTTTCAAATTCAGCAAATAATCTCAAAAACTTATCTTTTTCTTTGGCTAAGTCTTGCGTCAACTGCTCTTCAACACTTAATTCTTCAATAATAATTTGCTCCCCATTTGCATTATTTTCTAATGTCACATCATCTATTTCTTGATCGAATTCTGTATTTTCTGTAGTCATATTACTTTTATTTTTAAAAAAATTCTTAAACATAGTTTTATTCGTTAATTTTTGATTGCAAAAGTACTGCCAAAACTTATAAAATGTCAAATTGTCACATTTTTTTAAAAATAAAAAAAGTTCTTCAAAAAGTTCAAGAATCTAATCAAAAAAAATTAATATAATTTTAAGACTATTACGATATAGTTTATTTAAATTTGTGGCAGATTTTTATTCTCGCCCCAGGGATACAACTCAAAACTTCGAATTTAAGGTTGTTTTCTATTTATAATTATTAATTCACCATGCCTTATATCAAAAAAGCTTCGTTTTAAGATAACGAAGCTTTTTTTTTGCAAAACTGAGCTTATTTTAATCGAATGCTCCATTCAAAATCCATTTCTGAAACCTGCACTCCTTCTTCATTTGTACCAATAGATTTCATCCAAAACGTTTGGCCCTCGCCATTGGCAATCGTCTTTTCAATCGCTTCCTCTATCAGATGACCATCCCTGCAGACAAAAGTGATTCGTCCTGTAGCTTTTTTGGAAAAATTTGATTTATTATTGGCAACCAACATTGATATTTTCTTACCGCTGTTCTGGATTTTATCAATCACCATTGCTCCGGTAGTCATTTCAGCCGCCATTGCCTGCACGGCAAAATACATAGAATTAAAAGGATTTTGGTTAATCCATCTGTGCTTTACAGTCACCATACATTTATCTTTATCGATAGACACCACCCGAATACCGCAGATAAATGCTGATGGCAATTTAAAAAGTATAAAACGGTTCAATTTTGACACTGTTAATCCCATAATTCTTTTTTTTTTTGCTAAAATACAAAAAATACTATGCGTACATATAAAAAATCAGGCATTTAAAACTTTGGGCGTGCCACCATCCTGAAAAAAGGGCAAATCCTCTTTGCTGTGATGCGCCCTTTTATCAGGATGCTGTCAGGCTGTACGCTTTACTTCGGTAACTTGCTTCCATCCTTCACGTAAAAAAATAAAATCGTTAAACAAGGTAATATTGTAAATTTAAGACTTTTATATAAGTATTTAACCTCAAAATATTCAGTTTTTGTTAATATTATGTTAATATACACTACTATGCGATACAAGATACTCGCTTTTAGACATATATTTGCATAAGAAATTACTAGGTAAGTCATTTAGCTGATTTCTGTAATCAATCAAAAAACGAAAATTAAATCATGGAAACTTCAACCGAAAAAAAAATTGCTGCTTTTATACACTTGAGCACTTTTAGCCAATATATCATTCCTTTTGGGAATTATATTTTTCCGATAATCCTTTGGACTTCGAAGAAAGAAGAGTCTGAATTTGTAGATTATAATGGTAAACAAGTACTGAATTTTCAATTAAGCATTTTAATTTACTCTTTAGTTTTGGCAATGATCGCCATTCCAGTGTTATTATACACTGTTTTGAAAAACATCTCATTCAATGATTTAATGCACAATGAAGATATTGTTTTTGAAAATTTCGATTACGGGAACAGCATCGGATTGCTGACAGTAGGCGCCTTGGCTCTCTTTGGATTTGCCTGCATCAAAGTTGCTGAATTCTTTTTAATCATTTATGCATCGGTAAAAGCTTCAAATGGTGAAGAATATAATTATCCGCTGACAATACCATTTTTAAAATAAATCTTTTTAGCAATTAGCATGCGATTCATTTTCAACAACATAAAGCAGAAATGGTTATTTTACAATAGTACTATCAAAAGCTAATCACTAATTACTATTTGCCAATAACTGAATAATAATCAATCATCAATCAAAAAATGGACAATTTAATCAACAAATCAAATCAACTCAAATTTAAAAATTATGAACATTGAAAACACAAAAGCCCAGATGCGTAAAGGTGTTCTTGAGTTTTGTATCTTATCAGTATTAAAAGAGAAAGACGCTTATACCTCAGAAATATTAGACACTTTGAAAGACGCTAAATTATTGGTCGTAGAGGGAACCATTTATCCGTTGTTAACCCGATTAAAAAACGACGGACTGCTCAACTACCGTTGGGAGGAATCCACCTCTGGACCACCAAGAAAATATTATGGTTTGACCGAGATAGGACAAACTTTTTTAAAAGAACTGGATGGCACTTGGACAGAATTGTCTAATGCCGTAAATTTGATAACCAACCAAAAATAATAGTCATGAACAAAACTGTAAATATAAATTTAGGCGGAATGTTCTTCCATATTGACGAAGATGCATACCAAAAGTTAACCCGTTATTTTGATGCTATAAAACGATCGCTGTCAAAATCATCTGGACAAGAAGAAATCATCAAGGATATCGAAATGAGAGTTTCGGAATTATTGACAGAAAAACAAAAAACCGAGAAACACGTAGTTACAATTAGAGAAGTTGACGAAGTTATTGCTGTTATGGGACAGCCTGAAGATTATATCATTGAAGAAGATGGTCCAAGCGCCTCAGCAACAAGTGATTTTTCGGCTCCTAGAACTACAAAAAAATTGTACCGTGACAAAGAAAACGGAATGATTGGCGGTGTTGCAACAGGTTTAGGACACTATTTTGGAATTGACGCGGTTTGGTTAAAAATCATGTTTTTAATATTTGTTTTTGCTGGATTTGGAACCGGAATTTTGGCATACATCATTCTTTGGGTAGTAACTCCGGAAGCAATAACAACATCAGAAAAACTGGAAATGACAGGAGAGCCTGTTACTATTTCGAACATTGAGAAAAAAGTCCGTGAGGAATTTGAAAATGTTTCAGGGAAATTTAAAAATGCAGATTACGACAAGTATGGCAATCAAATAAAAACTGGAGCTGAGAAATTGGGAAACTCATTTAGTGATTTTATCATGACCGTTTTTAAAGTTTTTGCTAAATTTTTAGGAGTGATTTTAATAATGGCCGGCTTAACAGTTTTAGTATTGCTTTTTATTGGAGTATTCACTTTGGGAACAAGCGTTTCTATGGATTTCCCTTGGCAAAGTTTTGTCGAAGCAGGTAATTTTACCGATTATCCAATCTGGTCATTTGGCTTATTGATGTTCCTTGCCGTAGGTATTCCATTCTTTTTCATGACTTTATTGGGCTTCAAATTATTGGCTCCTAACATGAAATCCGTTGGGAATATTGCAAAATACACTTTATTGGCACTTTGGCTAATCGCTCTTTCGATTGCTATCTCAATTGGTATAAAACAAGCTACAGCATTTGCTGTAAATGGCAGAACGGTTCAAAAAGAAACCATCAGCTTTAAACCAGCAGATACGCTTTTAATAAAATTCAAGCACAATGATTATTTTGCAAAGGATGTAGATGACCGACATGAGTTCATGATTACGAAAGACTCATTGAACAATGACATTATCTACTCTAATGATGTAAGCATAAAAATCGAAAAATCTGACGAAAAACATCCATACATTCAAATCGAAAAGGAAGCAAAAGGCAGATCATTGTCTGAAGCCAAAAAAAGAGCAGATGCAATCAGATACAGTTATAAAATTGAAGGCAATCAATTAATCTTTGACAATTATTTACTTACTGATCTAAAGAATAAATTCCGTGACCAGGAAATCGAAATCACATTGTTTTTACCAATAGGAACTTTACTAAAAGTAGACGAATCAGTTGCACATTATGATCGTACCGATGATAATTTCTTTTATTGGCATCCTGAAGATTCAGACAAAAACGTCTTTAGAGTAGAGGATGAGAAAATAAGATGCTTAAATTGCCCTGATGATGAAAATGATAACGATGAGGCAGATGATGACAATGAAAGCAATATAACCATTAATAAAAATGGAGTTACAATAGAAAGTGATTCGGTTGTTAAAACAAAAAAGAATTTCAAGGAATTGAAAATCAACAAAGACGGTATCATTATCAAAACAGAATAAACTTTACCAAAAGCAGTCTAATCAAAATAAAACCAACAGTCATGATAAAAATCATCACACTAATTACCAAATTTATTGTCATTACCTTAATAGCAATATTTTTTGGATCATGCAATCAGCTAGGTGAACTGAGGTCTATAAAAGGAAGCGGTCATGTCACTACCGAAAAAAGAACCGTAACAGGTGATTTTAAAAATGTAGAAGTAAGCAATGCTTTAGATTTAGCTATCGAGCAATCGGATAAAACAGAAATTATTGTGGAAGCCGATGATAATTTACAAAAAGAAATCACTACAAAAGTAGAAAATGGTGTACTGGTTATTTCTTGTACAAAAGGTAACTTTATAAATGTTTCTGCCAAAAAAATAACTGTAAAAATGCCTGTTATCGAAGGGCTTGAAGCTTCATCTGCTTCAACAATCAATGGTAACAACACATTAAAAGGAAGCAGTTTGAGTTTGACTTCATCGAGTGCTGGATCCATTCATGTCACAGCAGAATACGAAAACATTCAATTGACCAGTAGCAGTGCCAGTAATCAAACCATTAATGGAAAAGCAATCCATTTAGAAACATCCTCTTCCAGCGGTTCGGTTTTAAATGCCAGTGAATTATTGGCAAATGAAGTAGTTGCCAATGCTTCGAGCGGATCATCAATATCTGTTTCACCAATAGTAAATTTAAAAGCCGAAGCTTCAAGCGGAGGAAGCATCACTTATAAAAAATCTCCCAAATCGATTGAAAAAGAAGAACATTCTGGCGGAAGCGTTCATGAAGAGTAAATCATTCAAATTAAAAACATTCATAACAATGGATGTTTTTTTTTAATTCAAAATTAAATTATTAACCATTAATTTACTACAATAAATACAAACATTCACGCATAAAATCATCACTTTAAATCAATCAAATCATGAAAAATAATCAATTCAAAGCTAGTTTTTTAGCTATCTTTCTAGTAGGCATGTGTCTTCAGGCACAGCAGCATTCCATATCAGAGGGACAGCAAGTTAAAGCAACATCAAAATACAACTATCTGGATGCTTTCGCTCCAAATTTTTACACTAAAAATGGTACAGACACACATTCAGCCAGCGGACAACCTGGAGCAAAATATTGGCAAAACAAAGCTGATTATCAATTGACAGCTACCTTGAATGAGAAAAAAAATGAAATTATTGGCACCGAAATTTTAACGTACACTAACAATAGTCCTGACAAAATTTCTTTTTTATGGATGAACGTTGATCAAAATTTATTTAAAAACAACTCTCGAGGAAAAGCAGTAATTCCAGTAACTGGTAACCGTAATGGAGACAAAGGGCAAATATTTGACGGGGGACATAAAATAAAATCCATAAAAGTAGTTACGCTTCAAAATGGCAAAACCGTTGAGAAAGTAGTACAATTTGAGATAATCGACACTAGAGTGCAGGTTTTTCTTCCGCAGGAATTGAATGCTAATGGAGGAACCATAAAACTTAAAATCGAATTTTCTTTTATTTCACCTGATTTTGGTTCTGACAGAATGGGAGTTTTAGAAACAAAAAACGGAAAAATATTTACTATTGCACAATGGTACCCGAGGATGTGTGTTTATGATGATGTAAAAGGCTGGAACACTTTGCCGTATCTGGGAGCCGGAGAATTTTATCTTGAGTATGGCGATTTTGATGTAACAATTACCGCACCGTCAAATCATATCGTTGTTTGCTCAGGTGAATTGACAAACCCTTCCGAAGTATATACCTCTGAACAACAAAAACGTTGGGCTACTGCATCACAAAGTGACAAAACAGTAATCATCCGTTCGGCAGAAGAAGTTACCAATGCAACTTCAAGACCTACCGGAAAATCTATATTGAACTGGCATTTTAAAATAAAAAATGCACGTGATGTTTCATGGGCATCTTCATCAGCATTTATTATTGATGCGGCAAAAATCAATTTGCCAAGCGGTAAAAAATCATTAGCCATTTCTGCATACCCCGTTGAAAGCTCAGGACAGGAAGCTTGGAGTCGTGCCACTGAATACACAAAATCATCAATAGAAAATTACTCTAAACGCTGGTTTGAACACCCTTACCCTACAGCTGTTAATGTAGCTGGCAACGAACGTGGGATGGAATATCCAGGAATTGTTTTTTGCAATTGGAAATCAAAAGGCGAAGATTTATGGAGCGTAACCGACCATGAATTTGGTCATGGCTGGTTCCCCATGATTGTAGGTTCCAACGAACGTTTATTCGCATGGATGGACGAAGGATTCAACACCTTTATCAACTCATTAAGTTCTGTTGACTTCAATAACGGAGAATACAAATCCAGTCCAAAAAACATGCAAAAAAAGGCAAAAGTATTATTCAAAACCGAATTAGAGCCTATTATGACTGCACCAGACGGAATGAAAGAAGGACATTTAGGGATATTGGCATATGAAAAACCTGCATCGGGGTTAATTGTCTTGCGTGAACAAGTCTTAGGTAAAGAACGTTTTGACAAGGCTTTTAGAGCCTACACAGAGCGTTGGGCATTTAAACACCCAACACCTGATGACTTTTTCCGAACTATAGAAAACGTTTCAGGGGAAGATTTGAACTGGTTTTGGAGGTCATGGTTTTTAAATAATTGGCAACTAGACCAAGGAATTACAAAAGTCAAATATTTAGGAAATGACCCGAAATTGGGTGCTATTATCTCAATCGAAAACTTAGAAAAAATGGCCATGCCTGTTGTTCTGGAAATTAAAACCAAAAGTGGTGCTGTTATCCGTGTTCAACTCCCTGTGGAAATATGGCAATGCAATACTTCTTGGTCATTTAAAAATGCCTCTACCGAAGAAATTGACACCATAACAATAGACCCTGATCATGTTTTTCCTGATATAAATACTGCAAATAATGTTTGGAGTTCAGGCAAAAGCGAATTGGAGAAAGCAATTATTTTAGATAGCTATTTGGGAAAATATTCCAGTAAACAAATTCCAATAGAAATTGTTTTTACAGATGATAATGGAAATCTGGCTGCAAATGCAACAGATACACCAACATATATTTTTGATGCAATCGGGAAAGATAAATTTAGTTCTGAAAAAGAAGGCGGTATTGAAATTCAATTTAGCGAATCTAAAAATGAATTTACACTAAAAATAGATGACCAGAATTTTTTGTTTACAAAGGTGTAAAAAAAAGCCTCTTGAAATAGCCAAATAGAATTATAAAGTACCTATTAAAATTCCAAAAATCATCCATCAGAAATGGGTGATTTTTTTATATTTGCATTCAACCCAAAACGTATAAAATGAAATATTCACATCTTGTTGTTTTTTTCCTATTGACAACAACTCTGGCTATTGGTCAAAATAAAGAAAAAATAAAAGGATCTAAGACAGTCGTTGAAAAACCAAAAGAAATTGGTGAATTTACAGCTCTGGAAATTGAAGACAACCTAACTGTTTTCCTGGAAAAAGGAGCTAAAAATGAAATAAAGATTGAATGTGATGACAATCTTCAAGAAGCCATCTCTTTTGACATTAAAGAAAAAACACTGCGTATTTACACTACTAAAGAAATTAGCAGTTTTAAAAAACTGACCTTAAAAATCAAATATACTAATGACTTAAAATCAGTTACTGCCAAAAATATTTCTGTTATAAATGCACTTGAAGCTGTTCAGCTTGATGATATTACTTTTAAATCATTAGATTTTGCCAAATTATACTTAAATGTAAATTCAAAAAGCTTTAACTTGATTTCAGATGATAAATCAAAAGTCGAGTTGAATTTAAAAGCTGAAAAATCTAAAATCCAATTGAGCAAAAATGCGCAAATTAAAGCATTGATTGCTACAACGGACCTTGCATTTGATATGTACCAAAAAACTACAGCCATAATTGAAGGCGAAAGCACCAATGCCATTATACGTCAAGACAACAACAGTGTATTTACCGGAGTTAACTTTACAATACATAAGGCCGATGTTACTGCTGAAGCTTCTTCAGTCTGCAATTTAAGGGCAGATACAAGCCTTATCATTGATGCGAACGGTTCATCCAAAATATATTTATTGGGAACACCAAGAATTGAAGTGCGCAAGTTTTTAGGTGAAGCCCAATTGATTAAAAAAGCGAAGTAAACTCAAAACTCTTTTACCATAAAAAAAGTCCCAACTTAAAAAAATTGGGACTTTTATATTTTTTAAAAGCAAATTTTTAATGTTTTGCCGCCAAATATCTTTCAGCATCCAAAGCTGCCATACAGCCTGTTCCAGCAGCAGTAATTGCCTGACGGTATACATGATCTGCTGCGTCTCCTGCTACAAAAACTCCATCAACATTCGTTTTTGAAGTTCCCGGAGTATTTACAATATATCCAGTTTCATCAAGAGTAAGGTAATCAGTAAAAATATCGGTATTTGGTTTATGCCCAATAGCAGCGAAAAAACCTGTGGCAGAAATATCAAAAATATCTCCCGTTGTTTTGTTTTTTGCTTTCACGCCTGTAACTACTTGTCCGTCTCCTAAAATCTCAACTGTATCGTGGTTCATCAAAATAGAAATGTTCTCAGTTTTACGAACGCGCTCTTCCATGATTTTGGATGCTCTAAATTTATCACTGCGGACAAGCATCGTTACTTTAGAACATAATTTAGATAAATAATGTGCTTCTTCACAAGCTGAATCTCCTGCACCAACGATAACTACTTCTTGATTTCTATAGAAAAATCCATCGCAAACCGCACAAGCCGAAACACCGCCACCCATTTTTAAATAATGCTGTTCAGAATCTAATCCCAAATATTTAGCCGATGCTCCAGTAGAAATAATTACCGTTTCGCAATGCAATTCTATTTTATCGTTAATCCAAACTTTGTGAATATCTCCGGAGAAATCAACTTTGGTCGCCCATCCGTCACGAATATCTGCACCAAAACGTTTTGATTGTTCTTGTAATTGGATCATCATTTCAGGACCTGTAACTCCATCTACATATCCTGGAAAATTTTCAACTTCATTCGTAGTAGTCAATTGACCCCCCGGCTGCATTCCCTGATATAACACAGGATTCATATTAGCTCTGGCTGCATATATAGCTGCAGTATAGCCCGCAGGGCCAGAACCTATTATAAGACATTTTATTTTTTCAATTGTATCAGACATATTTTTTGTTTTTGAGGTACAAATGTAATCTTTATTCTAAAAAATACATACCCCAATAAATCCAAAAAACTGATGAAGAAATAAATTTTATTTATTTTATAATTTTACTTTGAAAAACAGAAATAAACCTTATATTTGCACTCGATTTACGGGGTGTAGCGTAGCTCGGTTATCGCGCCTGCTTTGGGAGCAGGAGGCCGCAGGTTCGAATCCTGCCACCCCGACAAAAAAGCCGAACTGCAATGTTCGGCTTTTTTTGTAAAAAAAACTTGGCTCGGTTATCATGCCCTTCTAAGTAGTGAAGACCAACAGCTAAACTCAAATATTTATGTACATCGTATATATATTATTCGGTAAAAGTTCTTTAAAATATTATACAGGTCAAACTGACAATCTTGAAAGCAGACTGCAAAGGCATAATTCAGGATTAAGTTTATCAACTAAAAATGGTAAACCTTGAGATTGAATCTATAAGATTGAAATTTCAACTCGGTCGGAAGCAATGATTTTAGAACAAAAAAAGAGGAGACAAAAGATCCGCTCTTTACTAGGTAATTCATAGCATTCAAAATTAATTGTAAACTATGTTTGCATTTTCTATTACCTAAATCTAAAGTTTTTTCTATAAATTGCCACTGGGTTTCTGTAAATAGGTTGGATACATATTTTTATTGTTTAGTCACTACAAAAAAACTAATTTCAATCGGTTTCTTTAACCCATAATGGTTTTTATTTTACATTTTTAACAGACCTAATAACTTTTGAAAAACAATATAATGGTACTACAATTACGGCAAAAGTTATACTTTTTAGCATAGTTGACTCTTTTATTTTGTTAGCTGCTTTAGGGCTGTTTCTGTAATACCATTCAGTAAACTTTTGTCCCCAAAGTCTTTTTAATAGCCAACTGTCTCTAAAATAGCGGAGTTCAAGTACAATCGGATGGTTGTAATTCCCCATTGTTGCAGTAGCTATAAAACAACCAGAAGTTGATTTTGGATTGGTTACTTCATTATTAGGTAAAATTCTATCTAATTCAGATTTCGAAAATTGGAATAATTCTCTCAATAATATACTCTCAGAATAATTACCGTTTAATTTATAAAAGTGTTCGCCTGTATATTTAGAAACAGTATTTGTATAATTAACACTTCTATAACCTTTTTCACAAGTTATTGCAGTCGGTTTCATTCTTACAACAAAATCCATAACCTTAAAGTATTGAAATAATTTTTCTGAATAGCAACTCCATACTTTTATTTCGATACTGTTTTTTTTAAAATTATGAAAATGAAGTGTACCAACAGCTATTTGTAAAGCATTGAATTCACGCTCAATTTCATTTTGAATGAACTTTGCACCTTCCACTATTTTATCAAAAATGATTGTTGAGATTTCATTTGCAATATTAGTTAATTCGTCTTCTTTATATGTTGAAAGTTTTAATACTGTCTTTATTGACATCATAACTTCTTTGTCTAACATCCTATCAAATTTTGATAAATGTAAGGCACAATAACCTTTTCTTAACCAATTATTATGATTTTCTATATTCTGTTCTAACATACAATTATAATAATCATATGCTAATTCGTAATTCTCTGATTCAAATGCAGAATCTGCCAAAATTTGGAGGTTTTCATTTTTTTGTTCTAACATATTTTTTAATTTTTCATCAACATATTTTTTTTTAAATAGGTGATAACAAGTAACTTAAACTAATTACGAAAATATACCTTAACTTTTTGTTTGCATATCTATTTACAGCAATCCTATTTTTTTAGCTTTACTAACCAGATCCTTATCACTGCCTTTACCTTCTAAAAGTTGATCTTTTATGTTAGCTTTTCTTTTTTCTATAGCACTCATAGAAAGAGGGATGTAGTTTGGGAGATTAGTAGTTTTAACTCCCTGAGAAATTAAGATTAATATCTCATTATCATAAATATCCCAATTTATATTTTTTTTAAATAATTCTCTTTGGGATTCTATGATTGTTTCACTTTGGTATGTATTTCCATCGATAATTTTTTTGAAAATAGATGGGAATGACTCAGAGGTTATATCATTTTTAGAAAAGAATCCTTCAGGTTTAATTTTTTTTATGATTCTATCTACGGTTAAGGGTTCACTATTCATTGTAAGAATTATTATTTTACAATCTGTAAACTTTTCTCTAATGAGTAAAGCCAAATCTACACCACTATTAATATTAAACTCTTTATAAGGAGGAAGACTAGCATCTAATAAAGCTAAATTAATGTTTACTTGTAGTTTTAGATTTAAAAAAATTTTGTTATAGGCATCTTCACAATTATGGCTTTTTATAAAATTCAGTTTGTTTTCTTGAAAATCAGTTTTTGATAATAGATTAATATAGCCGTCTACAATTATTGGAAGATCGTCTATAATCAGAACTTCATAATTCATACTTTAGTAGGTTTACTGTTAATAAATTAAAAATCCCAGACTAAGTAGTACAATTTATATAAAGTAATATTTAGCAGGAATTATCAGTGGGGATAAATTGAGAAAAAATGGGGCAAATTCACAATTAATCAAATTACCATTAGTTATCAAAATGAAATGACAATTAAAATCTGGTTTAAATTCGTAATCTATTTCTTAAAAATTAACGGCAACAAATAAACAAGGACACTATAAATGAAATGTTTAACTTTTACATATATATCTTTTAAAAAAATCTTAGAGACATTGTTCTTCCGTATTCATCAAACAATTCATATCTCAAAAAAATCTCATGAGAACCAGAATTGTAGTTCGATAATCTTGTTGCATCTAAGTCATAACTATAACCTATAAACCAAGAAGGACTTGCTTGAAAGCCTACCATAGCACTAGCGGCCGCACTCCATCTGTAAGCCACACCAGCTACAAATTTTTCATTTATAAGAAAGTTTCCTGACAAATCAACTTGCAATGGTGCGCCTTGAACATATTTTGCAAGTACGGACGGCTTAAACTTTACGTCTGTACTCAAATCGAATACATGACCCGCTATTAGATACAAATTGATATTCTCTTTTGCCACATGACTATTGCCAATAGTACTTGCATACTTGTCGAAATGTTTTGTCTCTAACAAGTTTGGAACGGACAAACCCAGGTATGTGTCCTCAGAATGCAAATAGAATCCTACTCCTATATTTGGAGAAAACTTATTATCAATATTGGCATCGAAACTATAATCATTTTTGTCATACTTATTTAATTTATCAAAATCAATATTGAGTAAGTTTCCTGAAGCTTTTAATCCAAAAGATAATTTATATATTTCCGAAGTATTAATCGTGTACGAGAGATCAACAGCTATATTAGTTTCATCTGATGGTCCTATTTTATCATTGATAACAGACAAGCCAAATCCCATTGCTGATAAAGCTGTTGTCTCATGTGGACAAACATTACAATCATTTAATGGCCCATTTGGTGTATTAATAGAAAAAGTATTCGTAACAGGCGCTCCTTCTAACCCTACCCATTGCGTTCTATGCAAAGCAAAAACACTCATTGATTGTCTTGATCCTGCATATGCAGGATTCATATTCACTGTGTTATACATGTATTGAGTAAACTGCGAGTCCTGCTGGGAATAACTTGCACTCACCACTAGTATAAAAATCATGCTTAATGTTTTTTTTATCATATCTTTTTTGTTACAATCCTGAGAAATTAAATCCTAAAAGAGTTATTAAATCTATTTTCTGTTAATATATAAGTAACCTGCTTTTTCATGTATATTTGAAGCACCATCTTTATATCTAAAAATATAATAGTATGTCCCAACTGGTAATTCTTCGAACTTATTTATTGTCACTCGTCCTTCAGATACTCCTTTAAAAGCTCGATCATCATTATTATAATTTTCTCGCTCGAATACTAAGACTCCCCAACGATTATAAACCTCCACGGTATTATCTGGATAACATTCCAGTCCTCGGATATAAAACACATCATTATGACCATCTCCATTTGGAGACAACGCATTAAACACCTCAATAGAACAACCCGTAATTGTTACAATAGTTGGTTTGTCATTAAGATTATTTCCATCATCTGATAAATCTTTTACAAGAATACCAGTCGGACTTATTCCTGATACAATTGCCTGATTTGATACACTTCCAAAATTAATATCAGCTTGAGTAATTGCATATGAAGCGACATAAGCCGTACTATTTGTCATTCCTGTTCCTAAAACAGCTATAGAACTTCCCTTCATCACTAATCCCGGTAAACTAGTGTCTGTAACGGTTACATTAGTCAATGGTTCATTTCCTGTATTCGTTACTGTAAAATTATAAGTAATGGTTTCCCCTGTATTTGCATAACCATCTCCATTTTCATCATTGAAGTGGGCTGTTTTCACTAAGCCGATACTAGGTCGTGCTACGAATACGATTACTTTAGCTACACTGCAACTTGAAGAAGGATTTGCTTTGTCACAAATGCTATACGTTAAAGTATAGGTTCCTCCTGGAGTGTCTGATGGAATACTTACTGCTCCAGTAGCAGTATCAATTAACGGAACTGATGCTCCTGGTAATTTTGGAACTGCTGGTGTCACTACTGTTAAATCCACTAATCCGATAACTACTGGCTTACCATTCAAAATATCAAGATTCGTTGGACTGCTAGCTAATACGTTTCCAGCGTTTAGTGTTCCGTTTCCGCCTGACATGATATCGTCTTTAGCTGTGATTGATCGTGGTGCTTCAATAGTTATTAAAACAGAATTTGAAAACACTGGATTACAAACACCATTTTGAACAACTGCTCTGAAATAAGTATTCACGGTAAGATTACCAATTGTACTGCCCAACAAAGTAGTTGATGCAATCGAAATAGCTACAGGATTCATAAATCCAGCATCATTAGATTTTTGCCATTTTACAACAGAACCAAAATTACCACTTAATAATAAATCTGCTGGAGGAGTACCTGAAGTAATAACTTGATTAGAGGATACTGAACCTCCTACCGGCGCAACCGTGATCGTTACCGATACCGAAGCCCGCGCACTCTCACAGCCGTTTACCGTCTGGCTGGCATAATAGCTTCCCGTAACAAGCGTCTCGGTGCCGGCATATAAAGTCCCGCCTGCTGTAGCTGAATACCATTTGATCCCTGTGCCTGACACGGCTAGGTCGCTTACTTTTTTGGCTTCCGCAGAGCAGTAGGTCTGAGCCGAAGCTGTCGGGGCTGAAG